>NZ_JAHVCI010000037.1:11921-41925 GCF_019265565.1 Cellulomonas sp. PS-H5 | reverse complement strand
CCGACCTGCTCGCCGCCGCCGCGCCGGCGCTGCTCGCCGCCGTGGGCGCGGTCGCCGTGGCGCGCGCGCTCCCGGCGCTCGTCGCGCGGCTGGCCCCGCTCGCGGAGCGGTCCCGACGCGCGGTCGGGGTGCTGGCGGTCGCCCGTGCCCGCTCCGACGGCCTGGCCGCCCTGCCGCTGCTGGCCGTCGTGACAGCCGCCGCCCTCGTGGTGGTGGGCGCGTCGGCGGGCGAGGCGGTGCGCGACGGGCAGGATGCGACCGCGTGGGCGTCGGTCGGCGGCGACGCGCGGGTGCAGGGACCGCCCGGCCCGGCACTGGCGTCGGCGGCCGCGGCTTGGGCGCGCGAGCCGGGGGTGTCGGCCTCGGTCGCCGCGCGCGTCGTCCGGGACGTCCCCGCGCGCTCGGCGGACGGCTCCGCGCGCGTCGACGTCGTGGTGGGGGAGCCCGACGACCTGGCCCGGCTCGCGGCGTCGCTGCCGGCCGGGGCAGCGGGCGCCGGGACCGCGGGCGCCGGGGCCGCGGGCGCCGGGGCCGCCGGCGCCGGGGAGGTCACCGGCGAGGTCGTGCTGCGCTGGGAGGGCGAGGACCGCACGGTGCACGCGCTGCCCGGTCTCGCGCTGCCCCGGCCGTCCGCGGGTCGGGACGCGGCCGGTGCCGTGGTCGCGGTGGACGTCGCGGAGCTCGGCGGGGTGGACGCGACGCCGCCGGGCACCGTGTGGCTCGTGGGCCCCGGTGCCGAGGCGGCCCTCCGCGCGGCGCCGCCGCCCGGCGACGCCGACGTCGCGACCCGGACCGCGGCCCTGCGCGCGTTGCGGGCCGACGTGCTGCCGCGCGCCCTCCTCGGCGCCGCGGCCGCGTCCGTGGCGCTGCTCCTCGCCTTCGTGGCGCTCGCCGTGCTGGTGTCGGCCACCGCGGGCGCCCCCGCGCGACGCCGCGCCCTGGACACGCTGCGGACCGTGGGCCTCACGGACCGCGAGGCGCGCCGCGTGGCCGCCGGCGAGGTGCTGCCCGCCGCCGTGCTCGCCTCGGTGGCGGGGGCGGCGCTCGGCTGCGGGCTCGCGCCGCTGGTCCTGGGGCCGCTCGGGCTCGGGGCGACGGCGGGGGCGGGGTCCGCGGGGTCGGTCGCGTGGGCGGCCGCGGCGCTGCCGGTGCTGGCCGGGCTGGCGGCGGGGGCGGCGGTGCTGCGCGTCGAGCACGCGCGGCGGCGGACGCACCGGCTGGGCGAGGTGCTGCGCGCCGGCGGCTGACCCGGCACGCCGGGTGGTCGGCCGGTGCCGTCGGGACCTGCCCGGGTGCGCGCTCGTCGCGACCCTCACCCGGCACCCCTCACCGGGGGCGCCACCACCTACCGACCCGCACGCTCAGCACCCAGCGGGTCCCGGGGACCACCCACGCCACCACTCAGCCGGGCCCGCGACGCCGACCCTGGGAACCACGCGCCGCGACGGACCGGCCCCGCGGCCCGACCCGGGGGAGACGACCGTGCCGACACCGTCCCGAACGACCGCCGTGCTCGACGGAGCGGTCGACCCGCTGACCAAGGCCCGGTTGCTGGCGGCGCTCCTCGGCCGCCCGATGTCCGGCCCCGAGCTGGACCGGCGCTGCCGGGCCGACGGCGTCGCCGCGGCGGTGTCCGAGCTCGTCCTGGCGGGCTCGGTGCGCCGGACGCCGGACGGCGGCCTGGAGCTGGACCCGGGCCGGCGCTCCGCCGCGCTCGACGCGCTCGCGCGCGACCTGCAGGTGGGCGAACCGGCCGCCGGCGCGCGGCGACCTGGCCGATGAGCAGCACGTCCGGGGTGTCCCCGCGGCGCGTTCCGTCGGAGACTGGGGGCTGACCCCGACCCGGACCAGGAGCGACCACGTGACGACGCGCCCGCAGCACCGCAGCGGCCCGACCCCGGGAGCGCACGGACGCACCCGGGCGCGGAGGCGTCTCGCGCGGCCCGCGCAGGCCGCGTCCGTGGCGGTCCTCGGCGGCCTGCTCGCGGCGGTGGCGCTCCAGGGAGCCCCGGGCGGGGGCGGCGGCGCACCCAGGCCCGCGGCGGCGTCGGACGAGCGCGCGGCAGCGCCGGAACCCGCCCGGGCGGCGCCGGAGCCGACGCCCGGGACGGTGATCCCGTCCGCCCCGGCCGGGCTCGGGCCGACGGACGTCGCCGATCCCGGGGCCGCCCGCGGGCCGCTCGCGCTGCCGGAGACTCCCGCCCCGCCCGCCGCGCTCGTGCCGCCCGCCCGTGCCGCCCTCGACCTCGGCCTGCACCCCACCGACGACCCCGCGAGCCCGTGGGTGGTCGTCAACAAGGCCCTGCCCGTCGCGCCGGCCGGCTGGGCGCCGGCGACGCTGGCGACCGTGGCCGGGTACCAGGTCCGCCCCGAGGTCGCTGGGCCGCTCGAGCAGATGCTCGCGGCCGCGTCCGCCGACGGGGTCGCGCTCGCGCTGCGGAGCGCGTTCCGCTCGTACGACGACCAGGTCCGGGTGCACGCCGACCTCGTCGCGCGCGTCGGCCAGCAGCACGCCGAGGAGGTGAGCGCCCGCCCCGGGCACAGCGAGCACCAGACCGGCCTGGCGGTGGACGTCGGGAGCACGACCCGTCCCGACTGCGACTTCCAGGACTGCTTCGGCGACACCGCCGAGGGCCGGTGGGTCGCGGCCCGCGCGGGCGAGTTCGGGTTCGTCGTGCGGTACACCGCGGCGAACCGCGCCGTCACCGGGTACGCGCCCGAGGGCTGGCACCTGCGCTGGGTCGGGACGGAGCTCGTGGCGGAGCTGGACCGTCGCGGGGTCACGACGCTCGAGGAGGCGTTCGGGCTGCCCGGCGGGCCGGACTACCCCTGAGCCCGCCCCGGCGCGCTCAGCGCGGGTCCTCCGGCGTGCTCGTCCCGCGGCCCTGCTGGCGCAGCCACTGCGAGTCGTCGTTGACGTAGGCGTAGTAGAGCCCGATCAGCAGCCCGCCGCCGATGAAGTTCCCGATCAGCGCGATCCCGACGTTCCCGGCCGCGGCGCCGAGGTCCAGCCCCTCCTGCAGGCCGACGACCGAGAACAGCACCGTGTTCGCGACCGAGTGCTCCAGGCCGAGGAACGCGAAGATGAACACCGACGTGATCATCACCAGGCACTTGGTCAGGTCGTCCTTGATCAGCCCGTTGTAGACGAGCAGCATCGCGACGTTGATGCAGAAGTTGCACAGCACCGCCCGCACCAGCAGGTCGAGCCAGCCGGACGGCCCGTCGGTCACGTACGCGAGCTTGTGCTCGACCGACGCGACCATCTCGTCCAGCGGTGCGCCGTCGGTGATCGTCGACAGCCGCAGCAGCACCGCGACGAACAGGCCGCCGGCGAGGTTGCCGAGGTAGCAGAGCCCGAGCATCCGCAGCGCCCGCGGCCAGCTGGTCCGGCGGTGGTAGGCCCCGATCGAGACGATCATCATGTTCGAGGTCAGCAGCTCGGACCGCGAGTAGTAGATGAACACGAGCGCCCAGCCGAACACCACGGACCCGACCAGCCGGCCGACGGGCCGGACCGAGCCGTCCCCGATGCCCGCGAACGCGCCGAGCACCGCGTAGTACGTGGCGTACAGCAGGCCGATGAGCACGCCCGCCATGGCCGCGCGCTGCAGGTACCGGCGCGCCAGGCCGCCGGACATCGTCGTCTTGGTCTCCAGCACCTCGAGGGCGGTGCTGATGAACTGCTTGCCCGGGAAGAGGGACTGGGGATCGGCGGCGCTCACCGCGCACAGGCTGCCACACCCGAACCCCCCGGGTGAAGACCGGGCTCCGGGCTCATCACCGCAGGTGGGAGGCCCGATGACACAGGAGACCCGCGACGGACCGCGGGCGGGACGAAGGACCATGACGGCCACAGCGAGCGACGCACGAACCGCACCACCCGCACCGCCCACGGACTGGGAGGCCGCGGTCGACGAGCTCGCCCTGCTCGCGGACTCCGACGCCGGGGCCTGCGTCCGCCGGGCGGAGGACCTCATCGCCGAGGCGGTCGCCAGCCGGGCCGGCGGGGCCGAGATGCGGCTCGCGTACTACGCCGCGGTCGCGCACCACGCGCTCGGGGAGGACCTCCGGGCGCTGGAGCGGGCGGTCCGCGCCGAGCACCTGGCCCGGGAGCGTGGCGCGCTGGTGTGGCAGTCGCGCGCGCTCGCCCGGCAGGGGCTGGTGCACCACGACCTCGGTCACACCGAGGACGCCGTGGACCTGCTCACCCGCGCCGCCGAGCTGCGCCGCGAGGCGGACGACGTCGCCGGCACCGCCGACGTGCTCACGATCCTGGGCTCGGTCTACACGTCGATGCCGCACTTCGCGCCGCAGGCCGCGGGCGTGCTCACCCAGGCGCGCCGCCTGTGGCTGACGGCGGGGGACCCGGATCGCGCGTCGATCGCGCTGGCGAACCTCGCGCGCACCTTCGTCGAGACCAGCCGCCGGCTCGCGGTGGACAACCCGCGGGGCGCCCGCGCGTCCGCCCGCCGCGCCCTCGGGCTGGCGCTGGAGGCCGTGGACGAGTCCGACGCCGCCGGCCTCGCGCGGACGGCGGTCGACGCGCGCCTCACCGCCGCGATCGCGCACCTGCTCGCGGGGGACCGCGAGGCCGCGGCGGGCGTGCTCGACGCGGCCGGCGCGATGCTCGCGCGGTTCCCGGCGGCGGGGCTGCAGCTGTCCCTGCACCGCATCCGCGCCGGGATGCTGCTGGACGGGGGCCTGCTGCCGGAGGCGGTGGCGGAGGCGCGCGAGGGCATGACCCTGTGCGACGCGCTGCGGCGGCCGGCGGAGCGGACCGAGCTGCTGCGGGTGCTCGCCGACGCGCACGAGGCGCTCGGCGACCCGGTGGCCGCGCTCGCCGCGCTCCGCGAGCTGCACGAGCTGACCGTGCGGCTCGGCGACGCGCAGGCCGAGCGCCGCGCGGCGCTGCTCGGCGCGCGGATGGAGGTCGAGCAGGCCGAGCGGCAGGCGGAGGCCGAGCGCCGGCGCTCGGAGGCGCTGGAGGAGCGGAACGCCCGGCTCGCGCACGAGGCGGCCCACGACGGGCTCACCGGCCTCGCCAACCGGCGCACCCTCGACAGCCAGCTGGACCTCTGGACGGCCGAGCGCGGTGCCTTCGCGGTGGCGCTGCTCGACGTCGACCACTTCAAGCGGGTCAACGACACCTACTCGCACCAGGTGGGCGACGCGGTGCTGGTGCGGGTGGCGGCCGCGCTCCAGCACGCGCTGCGCCGGGACGACCTGGCCGCGCGGTACGGCGGCGAGGAGTTCGCGCTGCTGCTGGACGGGCTCACGGGTAACCGGACCGTCGACGTGTGCGACCGGCTGCGCGCGACCGTGGCGAACCTGGAGTGGGACGACCTCATGCCGGGCGCGCGGCTGACCGTGAGCATCGGCGTGGCCGAGCGGACCCCGGGGGAGCCGGTCGCCGACCTGCTCGCCCGCGCCGACGCCGCCCTGTACCGGGCCAAGGCGGCCGGGCGCGACCGGGTGCGGGTGGCGGACCCCGCGGTCTGAGCGGCGGGGTCGCCGGGCCGCCCGGGGTCAGCCCGCGATGCCCCGGGCCGCCCGGGGTCAGCCCGCGGTGCCCCGGCCCGCCGCCGTGCGGGCGGCGTCCTCCACCCGCGCCCGGTACGCGGACCACGCGTCGCCGTCGTGGAACGGCAGGTTCGGGTCGTCCGGCCGCGACCCCACCGCGCCGTCGATCGTCTCGCGCAGGATGTCGGCGTGGCCCGCGTGCCGGGCCGTCTCCGCGACCAGGTGGACGAGGACCCGGTGCAGCGTGACGTCCGCGCTCTCCGGCCGCCACCACGGGACGCGGCCCGGCGCGTCGAGGGGCAGCGCCGCGATGGTGGCGTCCGCGTGCGCGGCGGAGAACGCGTGCAGCTCCCGGACGTCGTCGAGCGACTCGTCCGCCGGCACCCACAGGTCGGCGTTCGGCTCGGCGTCGTCCGCGAACCACGGCAGCGACCGGCCGTGCGGGCGGTCGAACACCTCGCCGAGGTAGTCGAGCTGGACGCTGGCCACGTGCTTCACGAGCCCGGCGACGTTCGTGCCGGTGGCCGTGAGGGGCCGGCGCGCGTCGTACTCGGAGAGCCTGTCCAGCTTCGACAGCAGGGAGTCGCGGTTCTCGCGCAGGTACCGGTGCAGCATCGCCTTGTCGTCCATGCGAGCAGTCTGCCGCCGCGGTCCGACACCCGCGGCCCCGGGGCGGGTCACCCGGACGGCGCAGGCCCGCGCGCTCCGGGTGCGGGACGGCCCGGGCGAACCCACACTGACGACGTGACCGACCGGCTGCTCCTGCTCCGCTCCCTGGCGGAGGCCGTCGCGCGCTCGGGGCCGGGCGCCGGCTCGGGCCTGTGCCCACCGGCCGTGGAGCGGCTGTGCCGGGCGGCCGTGGACCTGCTCGGGGCGTCCGGCGCGGCGCTCACCTGCGCTCCCGCCGGCGCCGCCCGGTACACGGCGTGCGCGACGGACGACGTCGCGGCGCGGCTCGCGGAGATCGAGGACCTGGTGGGGGACGGCCCCGCCGTGCGCGCCGCGCGGCACGGCCGGACCGTCGGGACCCTGCTCGGCGCGGGTGCGACCGGGCGCCCGGCCGACCTGCCGCCGGACGTCCCGGAGGTGCCGCCGGTGTTCGCCGTGCTCGCCGCGGACGCGGTGGACCCCGGCACGACGGTCGCCGTCCGCGCGTGGCCGGTCCGGGTGGACGGCCGGGCCGTGGCGGCCCTGACGGTGCACGGCCCGGCCGACGGCGGCCCGGCCGACGTCCTCGCGGACGGGCAGGTGCTGGCCGACGCGCTCGGGCCGTCGCTCGTCGGGCCCGCGGTGGCGAGCGCCCCCGCCCGGGCGCGCCGGCACCGGGCGGTCGGCATGCTCGTGGCCCAGACCGGCCTGGCGCCGGACGACGCGGCGGCGCTGCTGCAGGCGCGCGCGTGGGCGGAGGACGTGGCGGTCGCCGACCTGGAGGACGCCGTGCTCGGCCGGCGCGCGACCTTCGCGGGCGGCGACGCCGCCGACCCCGGCTCCGGCGTCACCCGGCAGGGCTAATCGACCGCAGTTCCGCGGGATGACGGGACGAATCGGGCATCTTGCCCCCGTCCAGCGTGCCACCATGTGCCTGCGCGCCGTCCGCGCGCGACCGGTGACGGGTCTCGGCGAGGAGCCCCGCACGTGCTGCCCAGGGGGACGGACGATGGCTGAGGTGTGTGCGGTGTGGCCGGGCGCGGAGCCCGCGCGCAGCGTGCTGGCGCTCCTGGACGACCTGGTGGGTCTCGTGACGGCGGGGACGGGCGGCGCCGCCGAGGGCGCCGTGCACGCCCACCGGCGCGGCGCCGACTGGCTGATCGCGTCCACCGGCGACCGCCTGACGCGCTCGGGCGCGGCGGTCGACCACGCGGGTCCGTGGCGCGAGGCGCTCGGCACCGGCGCGCCGCTGGTGCTGCCCGACCTGCGCGCCGAGGCCACCGCGGTCGCCGCGCCGTGGCGGGCCGCCGCGCTGCGGGCCGGGTTCCGGGGCGTCCTCGCGCTGCCGGCGCCGCTGCAGCGGGGCGGCGCCGCCGCCCTCACCCTCTACCTGGACGAGCCGGGCGCGTGCGGGCCCGAGGTGGTGCGCCGGGCCGGCGGGTTCGCGGGTGAGATGGCCTCGCTGATCGAGCTGCACAGCACGATCCCGGCGCGCGAGCCGGCGCTGTCCGAGGCCGAGGCGGCGCGCCGCACCCGGGCCTCCGTCGACCACGCCGTGGGTGTGCTCATGGAGGTCCGCGGGTGCGACGAGGACGAGGCGCGGCACGTGCTGGAGGTGCTGGGCGCCTCGCAGGGCCGGACGCTCGAGGCGGTGGCCGCGTCGGTGGTCCGGCACGCCGTGCGCCCCGGCCGCGGGGGTCTCGGCGGCGGCTCCGCGAAGGCGGCCCGGGGCGCCTGAGCCGCCGCCCGAGCCGCCGCCGCGCCGCGGCCGCGCACCGCCCCGCGGCCACCCGGGACCGTCGGCCCATCCCGGCCCGCTGCGGCGCGCCTAGCGTGGCCGGTACGGGCGACGCACGGTCGCGCCGCCCGCCGCGGGAGCCAGGGGAGGCAGCCATGCGCGCGCACGTCGTCTACGAGAGCCTGTTCGGGAACAGCCACGCCGTCGCGGAGGCGGTGGCGGCCGGGCTCCGCGCTGCCGCGCCCGGCGCGGACGTCGAGGTGGTGAGCGTGCTGGCGGCCCCGGACGCGCTGCGGACCGACCTCGTGGTCGTCGGCGGGCCGACCCACGCGTTCTCGCTCAGCCGCCCCGAGACCCGGCGCAGCCGGCACGACCACCTCGACGACCCCGAGGCGCGCCGGCGCGCGGAGGCGGAGCCGGGCGCCGACACCGGGCGGGGCGTGCGCGAGTGGCTCGAGGCGCTCGACGCCCCCGAGGGGACGCCCGCGGCGGCGTTCGACACCCGGGTCGACCGGCCCGTCCCGAAGCGCGCCTCCGCGGGGATGGCCAAGCGGCTGCGCCGCGCCGGCTGCCGGGTGGTGCTCCCGCCGGCCGGGTTCCACGTCGCCGGCATGCACGGGCCGCTCGTCGACGGCGAGCTCGAGCGGGCGACCGCCTGGGCGGGGGAGGTCGCCCGCGCCGCCGGGCTCACCGGCGCGCCCGACCCGGCCTGACGGCGTCCCCGGGCGCACCGCGGCGCGCGGCTAGGCTGCGGCGGGACGACCCGCGGTCCGGCGCGGGCGCGGACGCGAGGAGCGCGGCGGTGGCGGACGTGACGTCGACGGTGTTCTGGGTCAACGGGCGCCTGGTGCCCGAGGCGGAGGCGACGACGTCCGCCCGGGACCACGGGTTCGTCGTGGGCGACGGCGTGTTCGAGGCGGTCAAGGTCGACCGCGGCCGGATCTTCGCGCTGTCCCGGCACGTCGCCCGCATGACGCGGTCCGCCGCGGGCATCGGCCTGCCGGGCTTCGACCCGGAGCTCGTCCGGCGGGCGGCCCACGAGGTCGTCGAGGCGAACGCGGACCTGCTCACCAGCGCCTACGACCTGCTCCGCATCACGTTCACCGGCGGTCCGGGCGTCCTGGGCAGCGGCCGGGTCGACGGACCGCCGACGCTGGTGCTCGGCGTCACCCCGGGCCACGACCCGGACCCCGAGACCGGCGTGGTCACCGTGCCCTACCGCCGCAACGACGTCGGGGCGCTGACCGGGCTCAAGACCACCTCGTACGGCGAGAACGTGCTGGCGCTGGCGCAGGCGCGGGCCGCCGGCGCGAGCGAGGCGGTGTTCGCCAACACCCGCGGGCAGCTGTGCGAGGGCACGGGCACGAACGTGTTCGTGGTGCGGGACGGGGAGCTGCTCACGCCGCCGTTGTCGTCCGGCTGCCTCGCGGGGGTCACCCGCGCCCTGGTGCTCGAGTGGCACGGTGCTCGCGAGGTCGACCTGCCGTACGACGCGCTGACCACCTCGGACGAGGTGTTCCTCACGTCGACCGCCCGGGACGTGCAGCCCGTGGTCGCGGTCGACGGCGCGCCCGTGGGCGGCGGCGCGCCCGGGCCGGTGACGCGCGCGGTCGCGCAGGAGTTCGCGGAGCGGCAGCTCCAGCACCTCGACCCCTGACGGGGCGCCCGCTCAGACGCCGTGCAGCGTCGCGGCCAGCAGCGCGGCGCGTGATGCGAGGGCGGGCAGCCGGACGCGCTCCGTGGCCGCGTGCGCCCCGCCGCCGCCGGGGCCGAAGCCGTCGAGGGTGGGCAGCCCCGCGGCCCCGGTGAGGTTCGTGTCGGCGGCCCCGGGCGCGGGCGCGCCGGTGACGTCCTGCCCGATCCTGCCGGCCGCGGCGGCCACCGCCGCGAGCAGCCCCTGCGACGCGGCGCCGGGCTCCCACGCGGGCCGCCGGGACAGCACCTCCGCCCGGACGTCCGCCCCGGGCCGGACCGGGACGGGCTCGGTGAGGCGCGCCAGCACGGCGCGCTCGCTCGCGCGGGTGACGAACCGCAGCCCCAGGTCGGCGCGCGCGCTCTCGGCCACGACGTTCGTCCGGGTGCCGCCCGCGACGACGCCGACGTTCGCGAGCACGGACGGGTGCTCGGCGAGGAACCGCCGCGCGGCGAGGAGCTGGTCGAGCAGCTCCTCGGTCGCCGACACCCCCGCGTCCGGGTCGACCGCCGCGTGCGCGGCCCGCCCGGTGACGTGCAGCCGGAGGCGGGTCGAGCCGCGCCGGGCGGTCTTCAGCCCGCCGTGCGCGCCGGGCGCCTCCAGGCCCAGGGCGTAGGCGGCGCCGCGCGCGGCGTCCCGGATCAGGCCCGCCGTGGCGGGGGAGCCGACCTCCTCGTCGGGGGTGACGAGCAGCCGCACCGGGCGGTGCCCGAGCCCGGCGGCCCCCAGCAGCTCCGCCGCCGCGAGCGCGACGACGAGGCCGCCCTTCATGTCGTAGGTCCCCGGCCCGTGCAGCACGTCGCCGTCCCGCCGGACCGGGACCGAGCCGACGGCGTGCACGGTGTCGTGGTGGGCGAGCAGCAGCGCGGGGGCGTCGCCCGCGCGCGGTCCCCGGCCGGGCAGGTCGAGGACGACGGCGTCGCCCGATGCCGGGTCCGCGGTCGGCACCCGGTCGCCGCGGAACCCGGCGGCACGCGCGTCCGCCACCACGAGGTCCGCCAGCGCGTCCAGCGCCTCCGCGGCACCGGTGGGGGTCTCGAGGCGCACGTACCGCTCCAGGCGCCCGACGTCCGCGGGCAGCCGGCGCCGGGCGGCCTCGTCGAGCCCGTCCAGGGCCGCGGCGTCGCCCCTCATGCCCCCCGAACCTAGGCCCGTCGCGCCCGCCCCGCCCGCGGGGCGCCCGCCCGTCAGGCCGGGGGGTCCGCCCGGAACCGGCGCAGGAGGCTCTGCGCCGCCTCCGCCACGAGCCCGTGGTCGTGCGTCACCGCGAACGCGAACTCCCGCTCGTCGTCCTCGGGCGACCCCACGGGCGCGCCGAGGGCCGCCGAGTGCCGGGACCGCGGCCCGTCGATCTCGCGCCCGACGAGCGCCACCGACTCGTGCGCCCCCAGGACCACCACCGCCCACTCCTGGGCGAGCGGCTCGGCGGGGTCGAGCGACGCCCACCGCACGTCGGCCGGCAGCGCGGCCGGGCGGCCGGTGCCGAGCGCCCCGACGAACGGCAGCGCCCCGGCGAGCCGCTCGTAGCGCCGCGCGGACCGGCCGGTGAAGAACCGCTCGTCCTGGAACGCGCCGAGCACCACCGGGGGGACCCGGTGCGCGACGGCCGCGGCCTCGAGGGTGCGGGACAGCGGGAGCAGGAGGCGCTTGGGCGCCAGGCGGACGGCCCGGCGCGTCCCGATGACCTCGAACGGCGTGGCGGCGCCCCCGAGCGGCGCGTGGGGGCGCGGGAGCCGCCCCGCGTGCCGCTCGCCGGCGGGCAGCGTCCGCTGCGGCCGCCCGAGGAACCAGCCCTGGCCGAGGTCGGCGCCGAGCACGAGCGCCCGTGTCAGGTCGTCCTGGGTCTCGATGCCCTCGGCGACGACCCGGGCACCGGTCGCCTCGGCGCGTGCCCGGACCGCGCCGGCGACCGTGATGGTCTCGGGGTCCTCGAGCGTGCGGAGCAGCTGCAGGTCGAGCTTGATGATCTCGGGCGCGAGCAGCGGGATGAACGCGAGCGACTCCGGGACCGCCCCGACGTCGTCGAGGGCGATGGCGCACCCGGCCGCGCGCAGCCGGGCCGCCGCGTCGAGCATCCCGGCCGGGTCGAGGGCGAGCGCGCGCTCGGTGATCTCGACGACCACGCGCACCTGCGGGCCGCGCCGCGCGAGCGTCTCGAGCACGAGCGGCAGGTGCCGGGACAGCGTCCGGGGCTCGATGTTGAGGAACAGGGTGTGGGAGGCCCCGCCCGCCGCCGCCTCGGCGTCCGCGAGCGCGCGCGACATCGCCGCCCGCTCCAGCTCGCCGAGGAGGCCGGCCTGCTCCGCCGCGTCCAGCACCTCCAGCGGCGACCGCCAGCCGGAGTCCGCGGGCGTCCGCAGCAGCGCCTCGCGGCCGAGCACCTCGCCCGTCGCGAGCTCGACGACCGGCTGGTACGCGCAGTGCACCCCGCCGGTGCGGAGCAGCTCCGGCACGGGCAGCCGGCCGGGGTGCTCCGGAGCGGACAGGAGGGTCACCTCGTCCTGATCGGCAGGCGCGCACCGATGTTGAAGGTCCTGGTCGTCGGCGTGTGCGGCGCGGCGCGCGGCGCCGGCTCGGGCTAGCGTGGCCGCGGGCTCGAGGAGACGGGGGCGGCGTGGCACGACACCAGCAGGACCGGAGGGTGGGGGACCACCTGGTCGACCGGGGCCTGGTCGGCAAGGCCACGCTCGACGCCGCGGAGCGGGTCGCCGCGGAGTCCGGCGCCTACATCGGCCAGGTGCTGATCGCGATCGGCGCGATCGACTCGGAGTCCCTGACCCGCGCGCTCGCCGACCTGTGGGGCCTGCCCTACGTCGTGCCGACCCGGATCACGGAGGCGCTCGACGCGCAGGGCGCCGACGTCGGCCGGGTGCTCGCGGAGCAGTGGCTGCCGCTGGAGCGGCGCGGCGACGGCACCCTCGTGGTCGCGGTGGTCGACGAGCCGACGCCCGAGCGCCGCGCCGCGATCGAGGGCGCGCTGGGGGAGGAGCCGTTCCTCGTGCTCGCCGACCGGTGGGACTTCCAGCAGGCCGTCCTCGACCGCTACGGGCCGGACCTGCGCGAGCGCGCGAGCCTCGGGCTGTGGGGCCGCTCGCCGGCGCAGTCCGCCCGGACCGTCCTCGTGCCGTGGCAGCGGGTCGCGCTGGTCGTCGCGCTCGTCCTCGTCGTGCTCGCGGCGGTCGCGGACCCGCGCGCGGTCGTCGTCACGCTGTCGGTCGTGGTGGGGCTGGCGTTCCTGGTGGGGACGGGGTTCAAGTTCTGGGCGTCGCTGCGCGGTGCGCGGATGGAGCACGTGACGCGCACCGACCCCGCCGAGCTGGCCGCCCTCCCCGACCACGAGCTGCCGCGGTACACGGTCCTGGTGCCCGTGTACAAGGAGGCGAACATCGTCGCCAACCTCATCGGCAACCTCGGCGCGCTGGACTACCCGGCGCACCTGCTCGAGGTGCTGATCCTGGTCGAGGAGGACGACACCGAGACCCGCGCCGCCGCGGAGGCCGCGCACCCGCCGGCGCACTTCCGGTTCATCACCGTCCCGGCCGGCGCCCCGCAGACCAAGCCCAAGGCGTGCAACGTCGGCCTGGAGTTCGCGACCGGCGAGTACCTCGTGATCTACGACGCCGAGGACAAGCCCGAGCCCGACCAGCTCAAGAAGGCCGTGCTCGCGTTCCGGCAGGCGGGGGAGGAGCTGGTCTGCGTGCAGGCCGCGCTCAACTACTTCAACGCCGACGAGAACCCGCTGACCCGGATGTTCACGCTGGAGTACTCGTTCTGGTTCGACTACATGCTGCCCGGGCTGGAGTACGGGAAGCTCGCGATCCCGCTCGGCGGCACGTCGAACCACTTCCGGGTCAGCGGCCTGCGCCGGCTCGGCGGCTGGGACCCGTACAACGTCACCGAGGACGCGGACCTGGGTATCCGGGCGTCGGCCGAGGGGATGCGGGTCGGGGTCATCGACTCGACCACGTACGAGGAGGCCAACACCTCCTACCCGAACTTCGTGCGGCAGCGCTCCCGGTGGATCAAGGGCTACATGCAGACGACGCTCGTGCACCTGCGGCAGCCGTTCCGGCTGGTGAAGGTGGCCGGTCTCCGGCAGACGCTGTCGTTCCTGTTCCTCGTTGGCGGCACGCCCGCGACCTTCCTCGCGGTGCCGCTGCTGTACGCGGTGTTCCTCGCGTCGCTGCTCCTCGACCCGCACCAGCTGGCGTTCCTGTTCCCCGGGTGGGTGCTCTGGCTCTCGCTGTTCAACCTGGGCGTCGGCAGCGCGCTCATGATCTACGTCTCGATGATGGGCGCCTTCAAGCGCCGCCGGTACGGCCTCGTGCTCTGGGGCCTGGCGAACCCGGCGTACTGGCTGCTGCACTCCGTCGCCGCGTACAAGGCGCTCTGGCAGCTCATCACGAAGCCGCACTACTGGGAGAAGACCGCACATGGCCTCACTGGCGTCGCCGCTGCCGCGCACGTCCCCGCGTCGGTACGCGGCTGACACCTGGCCGGTCCGCCCCGCCGCCCGCTGGGGGCTGCGGGTCGCCCTGGCGCTGCCGTTCGTCGCGGTCGCGCTCCTCTCCCGGGCCGCCGGCTGGGTGCCCGCGGCGAACGAGGCGCTGGCCGACCGGGGCGCGCTCGTGCAGTGGGGCGACAGCGGGCTGTCCTGGATCGCGAGCGTGTTCCCGCCGCTGTCGGCCGCGGTGTCCGCCCTGCTCGGCGGCAGCACCCTGGCGATGAGCCTGCTCGCCGCCGCCGTGCTCGGCTTCACGCTGCAGCGGCTCGCGGCGGTGCTCGTCCGCGAGGGCCTCGGCCCGTGGGCGACCGCGGCCGTCCTCGGGACCCTGGTGCTGACCCCGCCCCTGTACTACCTGGCGTCGAACGACCTGGTGTCGCTCCTGGGCGTCGCGCTGCTCGTGCTCGCGCTGGACGGCATCGGCGCGTTCGTCGAGCAGCGCTCGACCGAGGCGGGCTTCCGCGCGGGCCTCGCGCTCGGCGTCGCCGTCATGCTCGACCCGGGCGCGTGGCTGTACGCGCTCACGCTCGCCGCCGTCGCCCCGTTCTTCGCGCGGCGCGCCGGCCGGTCGGGGCGGCGGGCGAACGAGGCGACCGTCGCGGTGCTGCTGTTCCCCGCCGTCGCCGCGGTCGCGTTCTGGCTGTACGCGTCGTGGTGGTTCTCGTCCGACCCGCTCGGGGGCATGGAGGCGGCGACGCCCGCCGGCTGGCTCCCGGGCGGCGCGGGCGCCTCGGCGGCGGAGGCGCTGCGGCAGATCGCCCTCGCGCTGCTCGCCGCGCCGCTGGTCCTGGTCGCGTCCACCGTGCGCGCGGTCCGGGACCCGTGGTCGCTCATCGCGCCGGGCATCGCCGTCGTCGGGCTGTACCTGTCGCTGTGGCTCGGGCTGCGCGAGGCCGCGGGCCAGACGTGGATCGTGCTGACCGCGCTGTACGTGCTGCTGCTCGCGCCGCGGAACCCCGGTCCGCGGCGGCGGGTCGCGATCGTGGTGGCGTCCGTCGCGCAGGTCGCGATCGGCTGGCTCGTCGTGCTGACGTCGGGCGGGACGCTCGGGGTGTGGGCGCGGGCGGTGCTGGGGGGCTGACCCCGCGCCGCCCGGGCTGGTGGCCGCCGCCGCGACGCGGTACAACCGAGGCATGACGACCCGCCCCCGTGACCTCACCTCCGAGACCGCCGCGAACCACCGCGCCGAGGCCCTGCCGTCCGAGGCCGAGCTCCGCGCCACCGACGTCCGCTCGGGCGGAGACCCGGCCCGTGCGCCGCGCACCCTGCGGGACAGCGAGCTCCTCCCCGACGACGAGGCGATCGCGGCGTCGGACGACTGGGACGACCCCGAGCGGCTCTGACCCCGCCCGCGCAGCACGAGGCCCCGGCCACCCTCGGGTGACCGGGGCCTCGGCGCTCCGGAGGTCGCGGGCGTGGGCCGCGCGACCGGCGCGCCGTCAGACGGAGGACGGGTCCTTCGCCGCGGCGCCGGCCTCGGCGGCCGACTCCTGCTCGCCCTCAGCGTCCGCGGTGCTGAGCTCGCCGCCCGCGTTCTCCAGGTGCGCCCGGACGAACCAGTGGAACAGCTCGAGCTCGTGCAGGTGGCCGACCAGCAGGTCGTTCGTCACGGTGTCGAGGTCCTCGGTCGCGGCCGCCGCCTCGCGGTGGTCGGTGACGACGCCGACGTAGACCTCGTCGAGCGCGCCCAGGTGCTCGATCGCGCCTGCGCGGCCGATCGAGTAGTCGTCCCAGCTGCGGTCCTGCACCAGCGCGCCGGGGGTGCCCACGGGGGCGACGCCGAGGGTCGCGATGCGCTCGGCGATCGCGTCCACCATGGCGCGGACGGCGTCGACCTGCGGGTCGATCATCTCGTGCACCGCGATGAAGTGCGGTCCGGTGACGTTCCAGTGGATGTGCTTGAGCGTGAGCGCCAGGTCGTTCAGCGCGTTGAGGCGCTGCTGGAGGATCGCGGCGATCGTGCGGCCGTCCTCGACGCTCAGCGACGGGACGGTGTACTTCGGCAGCTCCGTGCGGCGAACCATCAGTCTCCTCCTTGCGGTCCTCGGCGCCCGACGGCGCCGGCTGGCACCCACGCTGCCCCAACCTCCGGGGTCGCGCAATCGCAGGTGGGACGGGTGCGGGCGGCCGCGGTCGACCCGGTGCGGGCGCGCGGGCTCACGCCTCCCAGGGGTCGGGCGCGGTGTCGTCCCGCCGCCCGCGGAGCACCGGCTGCCGCAGCCGCCCGGACGGCGTCCGGGTGAGGTAGCGGACGTCCAGCAGCACCTCGGGCTCGACCCAGACCGTGCCGCGGGCGTCGACGGGCTCCAGCCGCTCCGCGAATGGCGACGTCGCCCGCTCGAGCGGCCGCAGGGCCGCGGTCAGGTCCCGGGCCAGCGCCCCGGCCAGGCCGCTGCCGGCGCGGCACAGGAAGCGCAGGCCGCCGGCCGCGTCGGGGGCGCCGAGCAGCACCGCCCCCATCCGGCCGCTCCCGGTCGTCTCGGGGCGCCAGCCGCCGACCAGCGCCGTGCGGGTGGTGTGGTGCACCGCCTTGAGCCAGTCCCCGGACCGCCGGCCGGGCTGGTAGGTCGAGGTGGCGCGCTTGGCCACCACGCCCTCCAGGCCCTGCGCGCGGGTCGCGGACCAGATCACGTCGCCGTCGGAGTACACCGGCGACAGCTGGACGTGCTCGGGCAGCGGCACCGACTCGAGGGCGGCGCGCCGCTCGTCGAACGGCCGGCGGGTGAGGTCCTCGCCCGCCAGGACCGGCACGTCGAACACGAGGTAGCTCACGGGCACCCGGCGGGCGAGGGCGGCGGCGCGGGCGGGGTCCCGGACGTGCATCCGCTCCGCCAGGGCCGGGAACGACGGCACCCCGTCCCGCATCGCGACCACCTCGCCGTCGAGCACGGTGCCCGGCGGCAGGCCCGCCAGCCCCGCGAGCTCGGGGTACGCGGGCGCGGCGTCCCGGCCGTTGCGGCCGAGCATCCGGAGGCGGTCTCCCGTGGTGTCG
This sequence comes from Cellulomonas sp. PS-H5, assembly GCF_019265565.1. Lineage (NCBI taxonomy): Bacteria > Bacillati > Actinomycetota > Actinomycetes > Micrococcales > Cellulomonadaceae > Cellulomonas > Cellulomonas sp. PS-H5. The sequence goes on along the minus strand of NZ_JAHVCI010000037.1, from coordinate 24,827 downwards.
GCGAGGATGCGGACACCGTCCCACTTCACCTCGAACCGCCAGCCCGGACCTGCGGGCAGGCGGCCCGGGACGGGGACAGGGGTGGCGAGCATGGGCTGCACGGGTCCATCCTGCCCACAGCACGCGGAGTCGTCGCGGGGGAGTGCTCCGCGCCGGGGAGGGTGGTCACGATGCGCGCGATCTGGAAGGGCGCCGTCGCGTTCGGGCTGGTCAACGTGCCGGTCAAGCTCTACGCGGCCACGGGGGAGCACGAGGTGCCGCTGCACCAGGTGCACAAGAAGGACGGCGGCCGGATCCGGTACCGCAAGGTGTGCTCGATCGAGGACGAGCCGGTCGAGTACAGCGAGATCGCCAAGGGCTACGAGACCGACGACGGGCAGCTCGTGGTCCTCACCGACGAGGACCTCGACCAGCTGCCGCTCGCCACCGAGCGCGAGATCGAGGTCATCGAGTTCGTGCCCGCCGACCAGGTGGACCCGATCCTGCTCGCCAAGACCTACTACCTGGAGCCGGACCGCACGGCCGCGAAGCCGTACGCGCTGCTCCGCGAGGCGCTGACGAGCACCGACCGGATGGCCGTGGTCAAGGTCGCCCTGCGGCAGCGCGAGTCGATGGCGGTGCTGCGCGTGCGGGACGACGTCATCTGCCTCCAGACGCTGCTCTGGCCGGACGAGGTGCGCGAGGCGGACTTCCCGATCCTCGACCAGGACGTCACGGTCCGGCCGCAGGAGCTCGCGATGGCGTCGTCGCTCGTGGAGTCCCTGGCCGGCGACTTCGACCCGTCGGGCTTCGAGGACCGGTACCGCGCCGCGCTGGAGCAGGTGATCGAGGCGAAGGTGTCCTCGGGGCGCACGCAGGCGGTGCCGCAGGCCGAGGAGGTCGGCGAGGGCGGCCAGCCCGCGGGCGAGGTCGTCGACCTGCTGGCGGCGCTGCAGCGCAGCGTGGAGAAGGCGCGCGGCGGGGGCGGCGCGTCGGGGAAGGACGCGGAGCCGCCCGCGGCGGAGGAGAAGGCCAAGAAGAAGGCGCCGGCCCGGAAGTCGTCCTCCCGCGCGAAGGCGGCGGCCGCCGACGACGCCGAGGAGAAGCCCGCCCGGAAGTCGACGTCGACCGGCTCGCGCGCCAAGAAGGCCGACGACGAGAAGCCGGCCGAGGACAAGGCGGCCGACGAGAAGCCCGCGCGCACCCGGCGCAAGCGGGCGTCCTGACGCGTGGCGAGCGCACCCGGGGACGCCGCGTCCGTGCACGAGGCCGTCGTGGCCGCCCTCCGGCGCGCCGCGTTCCTGCTCGAGCGCGGCGGCGCGACGTCGTACCGCGCCGACGCCTTCCGGGCGGCCGTCCGCTCGCTCGAGCGCACCGGCCCCGACGAGGTCCGGGCGCGGCTCGCGGCGGGCACGCTGACCGACCTGCCGGGCGTGGGCGCCCGCACCGCCGAGGTGGCCGCGGACGCCGCGGCGGGCGGGCCGGTGCCGTACCTGCTGGACCTGGAGCAGAGGTACCCGGCCGCGGAGGCCACGGGTGACGGCGCCGCGCTCCGGGCGGCGCTGCGCGGCGACCTGCACGCGCACACCGAGGCGAGCGACGGCTCGACCACCGCGCAGGAGATGGTCCTGGCCGCGATGGAGCTCGGGCACGAGTACCTCGCGATCACGGACCACTCGCCGCGGCTCACCGTGGCCAACGGCCTGTCCCCGGCGCGGCTGCGGGCGCAGATCGAGCAGATCGAGGCGCTGAACCGGGCGATCGCGCCGTTCCGGGTGCTCACGGGCATCGAGGTCGACGTCCTCGACGACGGGTCGATCGACCAGGAGCCCGAGCTGCTGGACCGGCTCGACGTCGTCGTCGCGTCCGTGCACTCCAAGCTCCGGATGGACTCCGCCGCGATGACCCGGCGGATGCGCGCGGCCGTCGCGAACCCGCGGGTCGACGTGCTCGGCCACTGCACCGGGCGGCAGCTCACCGGGAAGCGGCAGCGCCCGCCGAGCGAGTTCGACGCGGCCGCGGTGTTCGCCGACTGCGCCGAGCACGGGGTGGCCGTCGAGGTGAACTGCCGGCCCGACCGGCTGGACCCGCCGCACGCGCTGCTCGACGTCGCGGTCGACGCCGGTTGCCTGTTCACGGTCGACACGGACGCGCACGCGCCGGGGCAGCTGTCCTGGCAGCCGGTGGGCTGCGACCGCGCCGCCGCGCACGGCATCGGGGCCGACCGGGTGCTCGACGCGTGGCCCCTCGACCGCCTCCTGGAGCACCTCGCGGGCCGGAGGGTCGCTGCCTGAGCGACACACCGCCCGCGTGGCGATGCGCGGAAGCGCCCTGCCTGCCGTTATGGTCGTCCGCGTCGGTCCGCCGGAAGCTGACGCCCCACGCAGGCGCCGAGCGGCCCGCGCACCCAGTTCGAACACATAGGAGCACATCCGTGAGCGTGAACCGCACCGAGCTCGTCCAGGCCATCGCCGCCAAGGCCGGGCTCACCAACACCGCCGCCGACGCGGCCCTCAAGGCCTTCCAGGAGGTCCTGGTCGAGCAGCTCAGCGCCGGCGAGTCCGTGACCATCCCGGGTCTGCTCGCGGTGTCCCGTGCCGACCGTGCCGCGCGCACCGGCATCAACCCGCAGACCGGCGAGAAGCTGGACATCCCGGCCGGCTTCCGCGTGAAGCTGACCGCCGGCAGCGCCCTCAAGCGCGCCGTCGCCAACTGAGCGACCCCGCACCACCGCACGCGAGCCGGGGACCCGTCGGGTCCCCGGCTCGCGGCGCGCCCGGGAACGGATCACGTGCCCGCCGGCGTTGAGTAGCATGGTCGGCCGTCCCGCCGAGGGACGCCCGGAGGAGGGAGCACGCACCGATGGCCGTCACGCAGCGCACCACGAAGCAGCGCACCGAGATCCTGGGGCTGCTCGACGACCTCGACGAGTTCCGCTCCGCCCAGCAGCTGCACGACCTGCTGCGGTCCCAGGGCTCCACCACGGGGCTCGCGACCGTGTACCGGGCCGTCCAGACGCTCGCCGACGCCGGCGAGGTCGACGTGCTGCGGTCGCCCGACGGGGAGGCGGTCTACCGCCGGTGCGTGCGGCGCAGCCACCACCACCACCTGGTCTGCCGGTCGTGCGGCAAGGCGGTCGAGATCGACGGCCCCGGGGCCGAGGCGTGGGCCGAGCAGGTGGGCGCCGCGCACGACTTCTCCGACGTCGAGCACACCATCGAGCTGCTCGGCACCTGCGCCGAATGCCGCGCGCGGCACGCGGCCGAGGCGGCGGCGACGCGCTGACCGGCGCACCTCCCCGCGTGGGGAGGATGGGCGGGTGGACAGACTGCACGACCCCGCCCGGCACGACTTCGCCTCCGACAACTACGCGGGGGTGCACCCCGAGGTCCTCGCGGCCCTCGCCGCCGCCAACGACGGGCACGTCCCCGGCTACGGCGCCGACCCGTACACCGAGCACCTCCAGGACGTGCTCCGCGGCCACTTCGGCGCCGACGCGACCGCGTACCCGGTGTTCAACGGCACCGGCGCGAACGTGGTGGCGCTCCAGACGATGCTGCCCCGCTGGGGCGCCGTCATCTGCGCCGAGACGGCCCACATCAACACGGACGAGAACGCCGCCCCCGAGCGCGTCGGCGGCATCAAGCTGCTGACCGTGCCGACCCCCGACGGCAAGCTCACCCCGGAGCTCGTCGACCGGCACGCGCACGGCTTCGGCGACCAGCACCGCGCCCAGCCCGGCGTCGTCTCCATCACCCAGGCGACCGAGCTCGGCACCGTCTACACGCCCGACGAGATCCTCGCGATCACCACGCACGCGCACGCCCTCGGCCTGCGGGTGCACCTGGACGGCTCCCGGCTCGGCAACGCGGCCGCGGCGCTCGACCTGCCGATGCGCGCCCTGACCACCGACGTCGGCGTCGACGTCGTGTCCCTCGGCGGCACCAAGAACGGCATCCTGTTCGGCGAGGCGGTCCTCGAGCTGACCCCGGGGTCGACGCCGGGCATCGCGTTCCAGCGCAAGGTCGACATGCAGCTCGCGTCCAAGATGCGGTTCGTGTCGGCGCAGCTGATCGCCCTGTACGAGGGCGACCTGTGGGCGCGGTCCGCGCGGCACGCCAACGCGATGGCGCAGCGGCTGCGGGCCGGCGTCGAGGCGGTGCCGGGCGTGCGCGTCACCCAGGCGACCGACGCGAACGCCGTGTTCGCCGCGCTCCCGGCCGGGGTGGCGGACGCGCTCCGCGAGGTGCGACGGTTCTACGACTGGAACCGCGCCACCGGCGAGGTGCGCTGGATGTGCGCGTTCGACACCACCGAGGCGGACGTCGACGCGTTCGTCGCGGCGGTCGGCCGCGCGGCAACCGCGGCGGCCTGACCCGCGCGTCCCGCGCCGCCGTCCGCGCTCGAGGCCGCCCGCGCCCGCGCCGAGATAGGACGTGCGCGCCGAGATAGGACCGCAGACGGCCCTATCTCGCGGGGACGGTCCTATCTCGGCGCTGGGGCGCGAGTGGGGTCGGGTGTCCGGCGGGCGCGACACACGGAAGGGGCCCGGCACCGTGGTCGGTGCCGGGCCCCTTCGCGCGTCGGGCGCGCCTCAGGGGCGCGCCGCGGGTCAGCGCGGGGTGGTCGCGCGGCGCGGCCGCGCGTCCCGGCCGCCGAAGTCCCGGCCGCCGTCGCGCGAGCCGTAGCCCTCGCCGCGGGAGCCGTAGCCGCCCTCGCGGGCGCCGTCCCGGCCGGTGCGCGGGCCGTGGTGCGCCGGGCCGCGGGAGGCGCCGCGGTCGGGGCGACCCGCGCCGCGCGGGCCCTCGTCCACGCGGATCCGCAGCGGGCGGCCGGCGACCCGGGCGCGGCCGATGCGGTCGAAGGCCTCGGGGGACAGGCCCGCGGGGATCTCGACGAGCGAGAAGGTGGAGAAGATGTCGATCTTCCCGAGGTCCTTGCCGGTCAGGCCGCCCTCGTTCGTCAGCGCGCCGACGATGCCGCCGGGCTGCACGCCGTCCTTCGAGCCGACCGCGAGGCGGTAGCGCGGGCCACCGCTGCTCGGGCGGGCCGCGCTGCGCGGGCGGCCGCCCTCGGCGCCGTCGCGGCGCGGGCCGCGCTCGGGCGCGAGGTGCGCGCGGGACAGCGCGTCGTCGAGGTCGTCGCCCTCGGTCGGACGCGGTGCCGGGCCCTCGTCGCCGACGGCCAGGGCGGCGAGCACGGCGACCAGCTCGGCGGCGTCCGTCTCCGGGTGCGCGGCCAGGAACTCCGCGGCCGCGGTGCGGTACAGGTCCAGGCGGCCGACCTCGCGGCGGGCGGGGACCCGGCCGAGCAGCGCGGCGACGCGGTGCGCCGACACGTCCGCCGGCGACGGGATCTGGATCTGCTCGAGCTGCTGGCGGGTGGTCCGCTCGATCGCCCGGAGCTTGCCGTTCTCGTTCGGGGTGACGAAGGTGAGCGCCTCGCCGGTGCGGCCCGCGCGGCCGGTGCGGCCGATGCGGTGCACGTAGGCCTCGGGCTCGCCCGGGACGTCGAAGTTCACGACGAGCCCGATGCGGTCGATGTCGAGGCCGCGCGCCGCGACGTCGGTGGCCACGAGGACGTTGATCGCGCCGGAGCGGACGCGCTCGACGATCTTCTCCCGGTCGCCCTGCGCCACGTCGCCGGAGATGTAGGCGGCGGCGACGCCGCGCTCGACGAGCGAGACGGCGACGTCCTCGGCGGCGCTGCGGGTGCGGACGAACACGATCGCCGCGTCGGCGTCGGACACCGCGAGCACGCGGGCGAGCGCGCCGGCCTTGTGCCGGAACGGGACGACGGCGTAGGTCTGCCGGACGCTCGACACCGTGGACGACTGGCGGGCGACGGTGATCTCGACCGGGTCGGTGAGGTGCTGCGCGGCGACGCGGCGGATGGCCGGCGGCATGGTCGCGGAGAACAGCGCCACCTGCTTGGAGGCGGGCGTCGCGGAGGCGATGCGGTCGACGTCGTCGACGAAGCCCATCCGCAGCATCTCGTCGGCCTCGTCGAGCGCGAGGAACCGCACCGCGTCGAGCTTCAGGGAGCCGCGGTCGAGGTGGTCGATGACGCGGCCGGGCGTGCCGACGACGACCTGGGCGCCGCCGCGCAGGGCGCGCTGCTGGGGCAGGTACGGCGAGCCGCCGTAGACCGGGACGACCTCGAGCCCCGGCATCTTCGAGGCGAAGGACTCCAGCGCCTCGGCGACCTGCATGGCGAGCTCGCGCGTCGGGGCGAGGACGATCGCCTGCACCTCGCGGAGCTCCGGGTCGACGGCGGCGAGCAGCGGCAGGCCGAACGCGGCGGTCTTGCCGGTGCCGGTCTGGGCGACGCCGGTGATGTCGCGGCCCGACAGCAGGGCCGGGATGGCCTCCGCCTGGATCGCGGTCGGGGTCGTGAAGCCGAGCTCCAGGACGGCCTCGCGCAGCGGCGCGGGCAGGTCGAGGTCGGCGAAGGTGGGGCCGGTCGCGACGGTCTCGTCGGACGCGGGCAGGGCAGGGTCGAGCAGGGACGTCAAGGCAGCACCGTTTCGTGTCGCTGGGGGGAGCTGTGCGCCGCCCGGGTTCCGGTCGGCCACGCGGTCGCACTCCCACACCCACACATCACGAGGCCGCCACGTCAGGAGAGGGGGGCCTCGGCACGCACATCACGGGACACTGCGACTGACTCCGAGTGCCACCAGTCTACCGGCCCGGACCGCCGGACGCGGGGGAGGGCGGCGGTGACCTCGGGCACAGCGCCGTCCGGCGCGGCGCGACTGCTCAGCCCAGCCCGAGCCGCCGGCCCTCGATCGCCGGGCAGGTGTCCATCACGACGTCGAGCCCCGCCGCCGCGGCCCGTTCCGCCGCCGCCTCGTCGACCACGCCGAGCTGCAGCCACACCGCCCGCGCCCCGACGGCGATCGCCTGGTCGACGACGTCGCCCGCCAGCCCGGAGTTCACGAACACGTCCACCACGTCGACCGGCCCGCCGACCTCCGCCACGGCCCGCACCCCGGGGGCGCCGTGCACCGTCTCCGCCCGCGGGTGCACGGGGACGATCGTCTGCCCGAGGTCCTGCAGGTAGGCCGCCACCCCGTACGCCGCGCGCGCCCGGTTGGTGGACAGCCCGACGACCGCCCAGGTGCCGGGCGTCCGGAGCAGGCGGTCGATGACGGCGGGGTCGTTGACGTGGGCCATGCGGCCAGCGAACCACGGCCGGACGACGCCCGCGCGGGACCCGACGCGGCCGGGGCGCCGAGGTGGCCGGAGAGCGGTCCCCACCTGCGTAGGATGAGCGGCGTCGATCAGGGCGTACGAGGCGGGAGAGCTGTGGCGGAGCGGGACGTGGTGAGCGACCGCGTCCTCACCGTGCCGAACGTGATCAGCCTGATCCGGCTGCTGATGGTGCCGGTGTTCGCGGTGCTGATCGTCGCCGGGCACGACGGCTGGGCCCTCGGGGTCCTCGCGGTGTCCGGCGCCAGCGACTGGCTCGACGGCGTGCTGGCGCGGCGCCTCGGGCAGGTGTCGCGGCTCGGCCAGGTCCTCGACCCGGCGGCGGACCGGCTCTTCATCTTCGTCACGCTGCTCGGCCTCGCGGCCCGCGGCGTCGTGCCGTGGTGGCTCGTCGTCGTGCTGCTGGCCCGCGAGGCGATGCTGGTGGTCATGCTGGTGGTGCTGGCCCGGCACGGCTACGGGCCGCTCCAGGTGCACCTGGCCGGGAAGGCCGGCACGTTCGCCCTGCTGTACGCCTTCCCGCTGCTGCTGCTCGCGCACTGGGGCGGCATCGTGGGCGACCTGGCGTCCGTGCTCGGCTGGGCCTGCGCGTGGTGGGGCGTCGCCCTGTACTGGTTCGCCGGCCTGCTGTACGTGCGGCAGGCGTGGCAGCTCGTCGGCCGGCGCGGCGGCGCGGACGCGGGTGAGGCCCGCACGGTGGCCGTGTGACGGACCCCCGCCCGGGGGACCGAGCCGGCCGCGACCCCGCGGGGGGCCCGGTGCGGCGTCGCCTCGACGCCTCGATGTCGCTGCTGACCGAGGTCACCCAGCACCCGCTCGACCCCGAGTACCGCGAGGCGGCCGAACGGCGCGCGGCGGCCGGCAAGCCGCGGCGCCGGGGCGGGCGCGGCACCGTCGCGGTGGCCGTGCTCGCGGTCGCGCTGGGCGCGGCCACGACCTGGTCCGTGCTCGCGCTGCGGGCCCCGCAGCCGTCCGCGATCGCCGCGCGCGAGGTGCTGGCCGGGCAGATCACCGAGCGCAGCGCCGAGCTCGACCGGCTGCGGGACCGCAGCGCGGCGCTGTCGGACGAGATCGCCGCGCTCCAGGAGCAGGCGCTGTCCGGCGCGGACTCGCCGCTCCTCGACCAGCTCGCCGTCGACTCCGTCGCGTCCGGCGCGACGGCCGTCACCGGGGACGGGCTGCGGATCACGCTGCAGGACGCCGACGCGGACGACGACGACCCGAACGGGCGGGTCCGCGACTCCGACCTGCAGCTCGTGGTCAACGGGCTGTGGGCCTCGGGCGCGGAGGCGATCGCGGTGAACGGCGAGCGGCTGGGCCCCACGACGGCGATCCGCACGGCCGGCGACGCGATCCTGGTCGACGTCGTGCCGCTGGTGGGGCCGTACGCGATCGAGGCGATCGGCGACCCGCAGGGGATGCAGACCGGCCTGACCCGCACGTCGGGCGGCCAGCTGCTCGCCGTCCTGCAGTCGACGTACGGCATCCCGACCCGCGTGTCGTCGCAGCGGGACCTGCACCTGCCCGCGGCCGGCACCGTGACGCTGCGGTCGGCCGAGCTGCCCGAGGGTGTGCCGGTCCTGCCCGGCACGACGCCGGGTCCCGCGGGTTCGACCGCGCCGTCGGGCACACTGTCCGGGGACGAGAGCGAGGGGGACTGAGTTGATCGCGGTGATCGGCCTGATCGTCGGCGTGGTGGCGGGCCTGGTGCTCGAACCCACGGTGCCGGCGGCGCTGCAGCCCTACCTGCCGATCGCGGTGGTGGCGGCCCTCGACGCGCTGTTCGGCGGGTTCCGGGCGGTCCTCGACGGGCTGTTCGACGACCGGGTGTTCCTGGTGTCGTTCCTGTCGAACGTCGTCGTGGCCGCGCTGATCGTGTTCCTGGGCGACCAGCTCGGCGTCGGCTCGCAGCTGTCGACCGGCGTCGTCGTCGTGCTCGGCATCCGGATCTTCTCCAACGTGGCCGCGATCCGGCGGCACCTGTTCAAGGCGTGACCGTGCCCGAGGACCCCGCGCAGCCCGCCCGGCCCGAGCCCGCCGCCGCGGCCGGGCCCCGACCCGTGCGCGGCTGGCGGGCGCTCGGCCGAGCCCTGCGTCCCCGGGCCACCCGCGCCCAGGCCCTCACCGGCGTCCTGTGCGTGCTGCTCGGCTTCGCGATCGCCGTGCAGGTGCGCCAGACCGATACCGAGAGCCTCACGGTCATGCGGGAGTCCGAGCTGGTGTCGCTCCTCGACCAGACGACGCGCCAGGCCGACGACCTCCAGCAGCAGGTGGCCGAGCTCGAGCGCACCCGCACCGAGCTGCAGTCCGCGGGCTCGAGCCGCGCGGCGGCGCTGGAGGCGGCGACCCGCAGCGCGGCCGCGCAGGGCATCCTGTCGGGCCGGCTGCCGGCCGAGGGGCCCGGGATCACGGTGACGGTGTCCGACCCGACCCGGTCGGTGTCCGCGCTGACGCTGCTGAACCTGCTCGAGGAGCTGCGCAACTCCGGCGCCGAGGCGGTCCAGCTGAACGACCAGCGCCTGACCGCGTCGTCCTACGTGCTCGGGACGGACGACGGGATCGAGGTCGACGGGAAGCCGGTCGCGCCGCCGTACCGGTGGGTCGCGATCGGCGACCCCGGCACGATGTCGACCGCCCTCGCGATCCCCGGCGGCGCGGTCGCCAAGGTGCAGATCGACGGCGGCACCGCGACGGTGTCGACCGAGGACCACGTCGAGGTCACGGCGACCCGGGACGTGCCGGACCCGCAGTACGCCGAGCCCGAGACGTCCGGCGGCGGGTGACACCACCCCGGCGCGGGCGACACCCGGTCGGCGGGGTGTGCTCAGGTCCTCCGGGCGCTTAGGCTGTCGGGGACCCCGGTGCAGGTCGGGGGCGCGCGTCAGCAGGTCTGGGAGGGTGTCATGAGCGACGAGCAGCAGGTGCCGGGCGGCGAGCCGCGTCCGGCCGCGCCCGACGGGGCGCCCATCTCGGCGGCTCCCGACACCACGATCAGCTTCGGCTCGCTGGGCGCGCTGGACGTCGAGCCGGCGGGCCCCGTCGGCCTCACCGCGGAGCAGGCGGCCGCCGTCCAGGCGCTGCCGCGCACCTCGGCCCTGCTCGTGATGCAGCGCGGCCCGAGCTCCGGCGCGCGGTTCCTGCTCGACGCCGAGCGCACGGTCGCGGGCCGCAGCCCGAACGCGGACATCTTCCTCGACGACGTCACCGTGTCCCGCAAGCACGCCGAGTTCGTGCGCGAGCTCGACGACTTCGTCGTCCGCGACGTCGGCTCCCTCAACGGCACGTACGTGAACCGGGAGCGGATCGACTCCGCGGTGCTCCGCGCCGGCGACGAGGTGCAGATCGGCAAGTTCCGGATGACCTTCCACCCGAGCCCCGCCGCGCGGCCCGGCGCCCAGCCCGCCGGCCCCGCGCAGTGAGCCCCGCCCGGTCCGCCCGGCACGCGGACGCGGGCCCGGACGACGGCGTCGCCGCCGCGGGTCCCGCCGCGCCCGACGCCGCGGCGCAGCAGGGCGGCGACACGCCCGGTCCCTGGCCGCGCGGGCTGTCCCGCGAGGCGAGCATGCGGATCTCCGACGTTCTGGCCGCGCTGCGCATCGAGTTCCCCGCGGTCACGAACTCCAAGCTCCGGTTCCTCGAGGAGCAGGGCCTCGTCGAGCCGGTCCGCACGCCGGCGGGCTACCGGCAGTACAGCCCGGCGGACCTCGAGCGGCTCCGGTACGTGCTGCGCGAGCAGCGGGACCGCTACGTGCCGCTCAAGGTGATCGGCGAGCGGCTGGCCGCGCTCGACGCGGGCGACGAGTCCGAGCCGGTCTCGCTCGTGGTGACCGAGGACGGCGTGCCGCGCTCGGGCGCCGCCGACGCCCGGTACACCACCGCCGCGCTGGCCCGGGAGGCGAGGGTCGAGGAGCAGCTGGTCGCCGACCTGGTCCAGGCCGGGGTGCTGCGCCCGTCGGCGTCGGGCCATCTGGACGCGTGGGCCAAGGAGGTCGTGCTGGCCGCGGCCGCGCTCGCCGAGCACGGGCTGGAGGCCCGGCACCTGCGCGCGTTCCGCAGCGCGGCCGACCGGCAGCTCGACATGGTCGAGGCGGTGGTCGCCCCCTGGCGCGGGCAGACGTCGGCGTCGGCGCGGGGGCGCGCGAGCACGGTGGCCGCCGAGGTGGGCGAGCTCTGCGCCCGCCTGAACACGGCGCTGGTGCGCGCGGGCGTCGCCGACCTGGCTCCCTGAGCCGCCCGGTCCGCGCGCCCGGTGCGCTCTCCGACCGCGCGTCGTAGCGTGGACGCATGCACGAGGACGACCTGGTCCAGCTCGAGGTGCTCGGCGTGCGTCGTCACCCGGGCGACGACGAGCTCGTCGTGCTGCTGCTCGAGCCCGTGGGGGAGCTGATCGTGCCCATCGCGATCGGTCCGACCGAGGCGGGCGCGATCGCGACCGCGCAGGCCGGTGTCGTGCCGCCGCGGCCGATGACGCACGACCTGCTCCGGGACGTGCTCATCGCCCTCGACACCCGCGTGGTGCAGGTGGAGATCACCGAGCTGGTCGGCGGCGTGTTCCACGCGGCGCTGGTGCTGGGGGAGCAGCGGGTCCGCGTCGACGCCCGCGCCTCGGACGCGATCGCGCTGGCGGTGCGGGTGGGCTGCCCGGTGCTGTGCGCGACCGACGTGCTCGCGGAGGTCGGCGTCGAGGCCGCGCCGGTGTCCCCGGAGGAGGCGGACGAGGCGACCGCGAGCACCACCCCGGACGAGCAGGTGGCGCAGTTCCGGGAGTTCCTCGACCACGTCTCGCCCGACGACTTCGAGCGCGGCGAGCCGGGCGGGAAGGACCGAGGTTCAACCTCAGGTGGAGGGTAAGACACGCCGTGCGCGACACGCCGAGAGCCGCGGGCGTGGCGGTCGTTGACCGCCCCCGGCGGCGGCCCTAGCGTTGCACCCAGAACAGCACAGCACTGCATCTCCCGACACGCCGCCCCGGCGCGCGGGCGCGACGAGTGGAGGACCCCGTGACCGGCACCGAGCAGACAGCGGAGGCGGCGGGCGCCGTCCCGCAGCGGGCGCAGGGACTCCTGTTCGGCGACGACCTCCCGGACCTCGACACCACCACCGGGTACCGCGGCCCGACCGCCTGCCGCGCGGCCGGCATCACCTACCGGCAGCTCGACTACTGGGCCCGCACCGGCCTGGTCGAGCCGTCCGTCCGCCCGGCCACCGGGTCCGGCACGCAGCGGCTCTACTCGTTCCGCGACATCCTCGTGCTCAAGGTCGTCAAGCGGCTGCTGGACACCGGCGTCTCGCTGCAGCAGATCCGCGCGGCGGTCGGCCACCTGCGCGAGCGCGGCGTCGACGACCTGGCCCAGATCACCCTCATGTCCGACGGCGCGAGCGTCTACGAGTGCACCTCCGCCGACGAGGTCATCGACCTGGTCCAGGGCGGTCAGGGCGTGTTCGGCATCGCGGTCGGCCGGGTGTGGCGCGAGGTCGAGGGCACGCTCGCCGAGCTGCCGACCGAGCGCGCCGAGGACGAGGGCGTCGCCGCCCACGCGCACGACGAGCTCGCCGAGCGCCGCCGCGCCCGCAACGCCGGCTGAGCCCCGCACGACACCGGGACGGCCCGGACCCCACGGGGGTCCGGGCCGTCCTGCGTCACCGGGGGCCTCGAGTGGGGTCGAGTGGAGCGTTCTGCCCGACACGCCGGCGCGTGTCGGGCAGAACGCTCCAC
>NZ_JAHVCI010000037.1:0-11911 GCF_019265565.1 Cellulomonas sp. PS-H5 | reverse complement strand
TGCCCCGCCCGGCCCCCCCGGCCGGCGCGTGCCGCCCCCACCCCTCCACTCAGTTCCAGTCGGGGCCTCGGGGAGGTTCAGGGGTCAGGCCGGGGGCGGGAGCCGGAGAGTCGCCACGACCGGGTCGTGGTCCGACGGGTGGTGGCCGCCCGGGCGGGCGTCGAGCACGACGTACGACTCGACCGCCACGTCCGGGCTCACCAGGACGTGGTCGATCCGCTGCCGCAGCGCGGACCCGGGGACCGGCGCGTCCGGGTCGAGCAGCTGGGTGAACGTGGTCGGCGGACCCGCGGGCGGCGTCGCGCTCGCCGCGCGGGCGTCCAGCAGGGCCGGTCCCGGCGCGGCGTCGACGGCCCGGCCACCGGCCCCGACGACGGGCGCGGCCGGCGCGGCCGGGTCCGCGCCCAGCAGCACCCGCAGCGGCTCCGACCCCGGCTCCGCGTTGAGGTCGCCGGTGAGCACGACCGGCCCGCCCTCCGCGACATCCGCGGCCCGCTCGAGCAGCAGCCGCGCGGACTCGACCCGGGCCCGCGCCCCCTCGTGGTCGAGGTGCGCGTTGAGCAGCGCGAACGTCGCCCCGGTCGCCAGGTCCCGGAACCGGGCCCAGGTGCACAGCCGGCGGTACCTCGCGTCCCAGCCGGTGCTGGGCACCTCGGGCGTAGGGGAGAGCCAGAAGTCCCCGGTCGCCAGCACCGCCAGGCGCGTGGTCCGGTACAGGACCGCCGCGTGCTCCCCGGTGGTCCCGCCGTCCCGCGACCGCCCGACGGCGGCGAACCCCGTGCCGTGCGTCAGCGCCGCGAGGTGGGCGGTGGTGCCCTCCTGGGTGCCGAGGACGTCGACGTGGTCCAGCGCCGCGCGGACCAGCGGCGCGCGGTCGTACGTCCGGGTGGCCGGCCAGTGCGCGACCCACAGGTTGTACGTGCCGACGCGCAGCGCGTCCGTCACGACCGCGTGCCGGCCGGCGTGGTCACCTCGACGACCGCCGCGCCGTCCAGCAGCGCCAGGTCGAGCGCGGCGCTCGCCCACCGGTACGGGTGCGCCACGGGTGTCGTCGGTGCGTCCCGCCCGTCGACGCGGACCGTCACCGCCGTCGCGGCCGGGTCGACCCGGTACCGCACCGTCCGCCGGGCGCCCGCCAGGTCGAGCGCGACCTCCAGCCCGTCGTCCTCCGCCGCCAGCGTCGGGCCGACGACGAGAACGTCGCGGCGCTCGTCCAGGCCGAGCAGCCCGTGCAGCACCTGCCGCAGGTAGATCCCGGGGCCGGAGGAGTACACGCGCCAGCCGTCGGCCGTGGGCACCTCGCCGGTGCGGAGCAGCTCGAAGTCCCGCGCGGCGGTGTACCGGTCGGGGAACGCGGCGTCCGACGACGAGGTGTAGCAGGTGCGCTGCCGCGGCAGGGCGCTGGGCACCCGCTCGCGCATGCCGATCGGGGACAGCCGGAGCAGCTCGTCGGCGACGTCGGCCCGGCCGAGCGCGGCCAGGGTCTCGGCCCACCGGATGTGCGCGTGCGCGTACATGAGGCCGACCTCGCGCCCGAAGAACGCCGCCTGCTCGGCGCGCCGGAACGACTCGGTCTCGCCGTCCGCGAACCGGGTCGGCCGGTCCGTCAGCCGCACGCCGTCGGGGAACAGCAGGTGCTCCCGGACGATCGCCTCGTGCCGGTCGGCCTCCTCCTGGTCGAGCACCCCGGCCAGCACGAGCTGGGTCATCGGGATGAGCCGGTACGTCAGGCCGGTGGACGTGTCGCGCGGGTGGATGACCGGGGTCGCCACGCCGTCCACGACCGTGACGAACCCGGCCGCGACCCCGTCCGGCAGCATGTGCCGCCGCAGGTCCGCCGTGATCGCGGTCGCGAGCGCGTCCATCCGGGCGACCAGGCCCGCCGCGGCGGGGGCGGTGCGCAGCTGCTCGGCGGCGAGCTCCAGGGCCTGGACGGCCAGCGCGGTGGTCCACGTCGAGGCCATCGAGGCGCGCATCTCCGATCGGGCGGGCTGGAGCGTGTCGTCCCAGTCGCCGTCGCCGTACGCGGGCAGCGACGTCCCGGGCACCAGGTCGGTCTCCAGGTGCCGGACGAGCGCGTCGAGGTGGTCCGCCACGGTGGCTGGCTCACCGGTGCGGAACGGCACCGGCGCGTCCAGCACCGCGACGTCGCCCGACGCCCGCAGGTACTGGCCCAGAGCGAACAGCGGCCAGTGCACGACGTCGCCGTGCGCGTGCTCCTGCAGGATCTCGGCGTAGGCGTCGAACATGAACCACTGCGGGAACGTGCCGTCGACGGCCTGCGAGCCCAGGACGCGCAGCACCACGTCGCGGCAGCCGTCGAGGCGCCCCGCGGCGAGCAGCAGCTCGAACGGACCCTGGCAGACGTCGCGGGTGCCCCAGGCGGCGCCCTGGTACTGCTCGAGGCCGTGCGGCACCAGGTAGTGCACGCGCGCGTCGTTCGCCCACCACGGCAGCAGCGTCTCGAGCTCGGCGAGCCGGGAGTCCTCCGCGACGGACAGCCCGCGGGTCAGCCGGGCGAGGGTGGCGCGGTGGCCCGCCGCCTCGCGCTCGGCGTCGAGCCCGCGCGCCACGACGTCCCGGGCCAGGTCCGCGGCGGCCCGCCCGCCGTCCCGGTCGGCCGTGGTCGCGATCCGCAGCGCCGCGCCCGCGCCGGCGGTGCCGCGCACGGTGACCACCGAGGTCCCGCGCGGCGCCCCGTCCGCGTACAGCGGGTCGTCGCCGGCGATCCCCGCGTCCGGGGTCGCCGCGAGCACGTAGGCGAGGCCGGGGTGGTGCCGGCGGGTGGCGGTGTCGTCGTCGGCGACGAGCACCACCGCGTCGTCGTCCGCCCGGGGCTGCCAGGCGCCGCCGCCGAGCTCGACCTCGGTGGTGACGAGCACGTCGACGCGCGCCGAGGCGACCACCTCGAGCAGCAGCGCGTCCCGCGACGCGTCCGCCACCGTCCGCACCTCGAGCCGGACGCCCGGCAGGTCGTAGACCCAGCGCGCCTCCCCGACGTCGAGCACGAACGCCGACGGCGCGCCGAGCAGGCGCCACGCGCCGTCGACGTCGACCAGCACCCGGACGCCGTTGGCCCGCAGCAGGTTGAGGTGGTTCCGGTGCACGGTCGTGAGCGTGTCGAAGCTCGTGTTGCCGAGCACCGTGTGCGAGCCGAACACGCCGTGGGCGAAGACGGTCGTCGACAGCACGGCGCGGTCGGGGCTGAGCGAGTCGCCGGCGAGCAGCACGTGGCCGTGCGGGCGGAGCAGGTCGAGGTCCTTCTCGCCGCGGACCACGTGGGCGCCCCCGGGGGCGAAGCACGACAGCAGGCGGCCGTCGGCGTCGCGCTCCACGTGCCGTGCGTCGCCCGAGGCCCCTCCGAGCGCGAGCAGCTCGGCGTCCGCGAGCGGCGCGCCGCCGAGCAGCGGCGCGGTGGCCAGCAGGGAGCGCGCGGCCACGGAGTCGACCGGGGCGCCGCCGGGGCCGGCCGCGGCCGCCGCGTCGGCCAGCGCCACCAGGCCCGGCACCTCGGCCTCGACGTCCGGCAGCGCGTCGAGCACGGCGCCCCGCCGGTCGTCCCAGTACCGCCCGACGACGTGCAGGACCAGCGGTTCGGCGAGCGTCGACGCCCGCGACAGCAGCCCCGCCATCGCCATCTCGTGCTGGCGGACGCGGTCGGGCCACGGGGCGCCGGACAGGAACGCCGGGGTGACGCCCGCGCGCGCCGGCGGCCCGTACAGGTCGAAGCCGTCCGTCCCGGCGGCGACCGACCCCTCGGCGATCGCGAGCGCGAACAGCGGCAGCGCGGGCGCCGAGGTCATCGTCTGCCGGGACAGCACCACCGTGCCCAGGTCCGCGGAGTCGGCGAGCCGGTGCGCGACGTACTGCGAGACGTACGGCTCGGACGACGACGCGGCCTGCTCCGGCGCGAGCGACAGGTCCTGCGTGGTGGCGACGTCCCACGTCGCGCCCTCGGCGCCGCCCTCGGAGCGCGAGAGCGCGATCCGCCACACCAGCGCCGTCCGCGCGGGGTCGAGCACCAGGTCGACGGTCCACGCCGCGCCGAGCCCCGCGCCCGTCCACCGCACCGCGCCCTCGCCGGCCTGCCAGGACGCGCCCGACCGGCTGCCGGTCAGCGGGACGTGGTCGACGGTCCCGTCCGCGGCCGTGCGGCGCAGGAACGGCCCGGCGATCCCGGCGTCGTGCGCGCCGATCCGGTACTGGTTCACGAGGCGGTCGCCTGGCGCGGCGATCCCGGCGACGTCGCCGGCGGGGGTGAGCCGGACGGCGAGGCCGCCGCCGGCGTCGACGGTGCGGGTGCGGTCGGTGCGGTCCCGGTGCAGGCGGGTCAGGGTGTCAGGCATGGTGTCGGTCCCCGGGGTCGAGCGGTCAGGTGGTCGTCGTCGGGCGCAGGAACCGTGCGACCGCGTCGCGCAGCATCCCCGCGGTGGTGCGGTACCAGAGCCACACCCACACGCCCCCGAGCAGGACGAGGAGCAGGTCGGAGGCCGCGGCCGCGACGGCGACCGCCCCGGCCAGGAGCGCGAGCGTCCCCAGCGAGGCGCGCCACCGCGCGACGAGGTAGTAGGCGCCCGCCTGCCAGGCGGCGGCGAGCGGGAGGCGGAAGAAGGTGCGCAGCGCGAGCGCGTGCAGCGCCACGAGGACCAGCAGCACGGCGGCGCCGGGCGCCAGACCTGCGACGAGCGCGGGGACGCCGGAGGACCGGGCGCCCGCGCCGACGACCGCGACCAGGCAGACCGGCGTCGAGACGGCGAGCGCCTCGCGCCAGCCGAGCCGGTAGCCGCGGCCGAAGGCCCGGGTCACGGCGACGCCGGGGTCGACGTAGTGCTCGCGCACCGCGTACAGCCCGGCCGACAGCGCCGGTCCCGCCGGGACGGCCGCGAGGGCCACGAGCCAGGCGAGCGACGGGTCCGGGCGCAGCAGCAGCGCGAGCGCGACCAGCGGAAGGTTCGCCGCGGCGAGCAGCGCCGTCAGCCCGGCGCCCCAGGCGAACGCGGCCACCGCGCGGCCGAACGGTCCGTCGCCGACCTCGTCGCCGCGGCGGCGGCCCGGGTGGGCGTCGTCGCGGTCGCGGGGCGTGACCGGGAAGGCTGCCGGGTCGGCGGGGCGCGCGAGGTCGTCGGCCGGTGCCGGGTCGTCGGACCAGCCGGTGACCGCGTCCCCGGCGCTCACGCGTCCGCCCCGTCCGCCACCCGGAACGCTGCGCGCAGCAGGTCCCGCGGCCGGCTGCTCGGGCCGACGAGCAGCTCGAAGTCGCCGGGCTCCACCACGCGGCGCCCGGCGGCGTCCACGATCGAGCAGTCCGCGGCGGGCAGCACCAGCGGCACCGTGACCGACTCCCCGGGCGCGAGCGGGACCTGGGTGAACGCCTTCAGCTCCCGGTCCGCCCAGGACGCGGACGTGACCAGGTCCCGGACGTACACCTGCACGGTCTCCAGCGCGGGGCGCGCACCGGTGTTGGTCACCGTCACGTGCGCCCGCACGGTGCCGTCCGCGGTCACCTCGGCGGTGTCGACCACGAGGTCGGCGTACTCGACGGTGGTGTACGAGAGGCCCTCGCCGAACGCGAACGCCGGGTCCTGCGTGAGGTCGGCGTACCGCACGCCGTGCTGGCCCCGGACCTGGTTGTAGTAGATCGGCTGCTGCCCCACGTGCCGCGCGAACGAGATCGGCAGCCGCCCGCTGGGCTCGATCCGCCCGAGCAGCAGGTCCGCCAGCGCGCGCCCGCCGGTCATGCCGGGGTGGGCGGCCCAGACCAGCGCGTCCGCCCCGAGGGCGGCGGGCGGCAGCACCATCGGCTTGGAGGCCTGCAGCACGACGACGAGCGGCGTGCCCGTGGCGGCGACGGCCTCCAGCAGCGCCACCTGGCCGCCCAGCAGCTCCAGCGTCGCGGTCGAGGTGCCCTCGCCGACCAGCTCGATCCGGTCGCCGACCACGGCCACGACCACGTCGGCGTCCCGCGCCGCCGCGACGGCGGCCTCGAGCTGCTCGGGGTCCACCGGAGCCGGCGCCACGACCTGCGGCCGCGGCTGCCCGTCCGGGAAGAACGGACCCTCGGGGTCGTCCTGGTGCGTGAGGATCGCGGCGCCGGGGGAGTACGTGACCGTCCAGCCGTCCGGCACCCCGTCGCGGAGCCCGTCGAGCACCGTGGTGATCATGTCGCGCGGCTGCCCGTGCGCCATCCACGCGACCTGGCCCGAGGACCCGGCCCAGTCGCCGAGCTGGGTCTGCGGGTCGTCCGCGAGCGGGCCGACGACGGCGACCCGCAGCGGGGGCTGGTCCGGGGCGCCGGCCTCGGGGGTGCCCCCGGCCAGCGGCAGCACCCCGGAGTTCCGCAGCAGCACGAGCGACCGCCGCGTCAGCTCCAGGTTGAGGTCCTGGTGCGACCCGACGACCGCGCCCATCGTGGCGGGGTCGGGCCGGCGGCGGTCCTCGAACAGCCCGAGCTCGAACTTGAGCGTCAGGATCCGGGACACGGCCGCGTCGAGATCGGACTCCGCGATGAGCCCGCGCGCGACCGCCTCCTGCGCGCCGTCGAAGAAGCCCGCCGTCGTCATGATCATGTCGTTGCCGGACCGCACCGCCGCGGCGGACGCGTGCACGTGGTCGGGCTGCACCTGCTGCTCCCAGACCATGCGGCCGACGTTGTCCCAGTCGGTGACGAGCATGCCGGTGTAGCCCCACTCGCCGCGCAGCACGTCGGAGAGCAGCCAGTCGTTGACGGTGATCGGGACCCCGTCGATCGTCTGGTAGCCGAGCATGAACGTGCCGCAGCCCTCGCGGGCCACCCGCTCGAACGGCGGGAGGAACCAGGACCGCAGCTTCCGGGGCGACAGGTCCGCCTCGGACGCGTCCCGGCCGCCCTGCGTCTCGGAGTACCCGGCGAAGTGCTTCGCGGTGGCGAGCACCGCCGTCGGGTCGGCGAGGCCGGTGCCCTGGTACCCCCTGACCGCCGCGCTGCCGAGCTCGCCGATGAGGAACGGGTCCTCGCCGAAGGTCTCGTTCACACGTCCCCAGCGCAGGTCGCGGGCGACGCACAGCACGGGGGAGAAGGTCCAGTGCAGGCCGGTCGCCGCGGCCTCGACCGCGGTGGCGCGCGCCATCCGCTCGACGAGCTCGGGCGACCACGTGGCCGCCATCCCGAGCTGGGTCGGGAAGATGGTCGCGCCGTCGCAGAACGAGTGGCCGTGGATGGCGTCGTCGCCGACCAGCAGCGGGATCCGCAGCCGGGTCTGCTCGGTCAGGTCGTGCGCCTCGAGCACGAGCTCCGGCGTCGGGTGCAGGATCGAGCCGACGTGCTTCTCCAGCACCTGCTCCTTGAGGCCGTCCGGGGCCGACAGCTGCATCATCTGCCCGACCTTCTCCGCGAGGGTCATGCGCGCGAGCAGGTCGGCGACGCGGTCGGCGACGGGCAGGGCGGGGTCCAGGTAGTCCACGGTGCTCCTACTTGATGCCGGTCATGGCGATGCCCTGCACGAAGTGCTTCTGCATGGCGATGAACACCGCGAGGACCGGCACGATGATGAGGACCGAGCCGGCCATCTGGAGGCCGAACTCGGCGCCCTTGTCGCCGGTCGGGCTGGTGTACAGCGCCAGCGCCACGGGCAGGGTGTACAGCGAGTCGCGCTGGGACACGATGAGCGGCCACAGGAAGCCGTTCCACGAGCCCATGAACGTGAAGATCGCGAGCGTCGCGAGCGGCGCGCGGCACAGCGGCATCACGATCCGCGCGAAGATCCGGAACTCGCCGGCGCCGTCGATGCGCGCCGCGTCGAGCAGGGAGTCGGGGATCTCCAGCATGAACTGCCGCATGAGGAAGACGCCGAACGCGCCCACCATGCCGGGCAGGATCATGCCCCAGTAGGTGCCGACCATGTTGAGGTTCGCGACGAGCACGAACTGCGGGATCAGCGTCACGATGCCCGGCACGAACATGGTCCCGAGGACGACGGTGATGAGGACCTTCTTGCCCGGGAACTCCAGCTTGGCGAGCGCCCAGCCGACCATCGAGCAGAACAGCAGCGTGGTGGCGACGGAGACGACGGCCAGGAAGACCGAGTTCAGGAAGTACCGCGTCATGTCGAACTCGAAGAACCACGCGCGGAAGTTGTCGAGCGTCGGCGCCTGCGGCCACCAGGTGATGGGGCGGCGCATGATCTCGGCGTTCGTCTTGAACGCGCCGAGGATCATCCAGACGAACGGCAGCAGGGTCCCGGCGAGGCCGACCGACAGGACGGCGAGCAGGGCGATCCGGCCCGGCGTGGGGCGGCGGCGACGGCGCTGCCGGACGACGGGCGCGAGCGGCACGGCGGTCGTGGCCGGCGCGAGGGGGGTCGAGGTGCTCATGGTCATGTCCTCTGCCGGAAGAACCGGAACTGGATGATGGCGAAGATGCTGATGATCGCGAACAGCACGTACGCGCCGGCCGCGCCCACCGAGTAGTTGCCCCACTGGAACTGGTTGAACACGTACAGGGCGATGGACGTCGTCGACTGCAGGGGACCGCCGTTGGTCATGACGAACGGCTCGTCGAAGAACTGCATGAAGCCGGTGGTCGTGAGGATGGCGTTGAGCAGGATCGTCGGCATCATCATCGGGATCGTGATGCGGAAGAACCGCTGGACCGTCGAGGCGCCGTCCATCATCGCCGCCTCCTTGACGTCGGAGGGGATGGCCTGCAGGCCGGCGAGGAAGATCACCATGCTCGACCCGATGCTGCGCCACACGGCCATGAGCGTCAGTGCCGGCAGCGCGGTGCGGGTGTCGCCCAGCCAGTTCGGCCCGTCGATCCCGATGTCCGCGAGCAGCGAGTTGATGAGGCCGTTCGGCTGGTACATGATCCGCCACACCACCGCGACGGCGACGATGGTCGTCACCACGGGCGTGTAGTAGCCGACCCGGAAGAACGTCGCGGCGCGGCGGCCGAGCGCGTTCAGCATGACCGCGAGCACCAGCGCCGAGAACAGCGACAGCGGGACGCCGACCACGACGAAGCCGAGCGTGTTCCGCAGCGCCCGCAGGAACGTCGTGTCGGACAGCACCTCGGCGAAGTTCCCGAGCCCGACGAAGTCCACGGCGAACGGGGTGCGGATGTCGTTGACCCGCAGGTCGGTGAAGGCCATCCCGAACGAGCTGAGCAGCGGGACGAGCCCGAACACGCCGAACGACAGGACGAACGGCGCGGCGAAGAGCCAGGCGACGACGGCGGTCCGGCGGCGCCGGGCGGCCAGGGACACGGACTTCCCCGGCCGCCGCGACGTCGACGGCGGCGTGCGCCGTGCGGTGGTGGTGCTGGTCACCAGCCGAAGCCGATCTGGTCGGCCTGGTCCTGGATCGCCTTCGCGGCCTCCTCCGAGGTGACCTCGCCGTGCGCGACGCGCTCGGCGTAGATGCCGATCTGCTCGGCGATCTGCGACCACGACGGGTAGCTCGGGGTCTCGACGGTGTTCGGCATCTGCTCCTTGAGCACCGACATCACCGGGCTGTCGTCGATCGGCGCGTACTCGGCCGACTCGACGCGCGACGGGAACGAGCCCGCGAGGTCGAACAGCGTCTTCTGCTGCGCGTCCTCGAGCAGCCACTGCAGGAACAGCCAGGAGGAGTCCTGGTTGTCCGACGACGCGAACACGCCGAGGTTGCCGCCGCCGATGTACGAGTCGTTGTTGGCGGAGCCGGCGGGCAGCGGGACGTAGCCGATCGAGTCCTCGGTGAAGCCCTCGGGCGCCGCGCCGGTGTCGATCAGGTCCTGGTAGGTGCCGACCATCCACGGGCCCGAGATCAGCAGCGGGGAGCCGCCGTTCTCGAACGTCGCCTCGGTCTCGGACAGCGGGGCCTCGCCGCGGTCGAAGAAGCCCTTGTAGAAGTCGAGCGCCTCGACGAACTCCGGGGTGTCGAACGTCCACGAGTCGCCGTCGCTGACCTCGCCGCCGGCCTGCGACACGAACGGCACGATGACCTGCGCCGGGTTCTCGATCGGGCGGGGCAGGCTCAGGCCGTACTCGCCGCCGGGGCGCGCGGCGAGGGCGCCGCTGAGCTCCTCGAGCTCGTCCCAGGTGGTCGGGGCGTCGTAGCCGAGCTCGGCGGCCAGGTCGGCGCGGTAGAACAGGAACCGGGTCTCGACGTACCAGGGCACCGAGTACTGCGCGTCCTCGCCGGTCACCGAGGCGACGGCGGCGGGGTAGAAGTCGTCCTCGTCGTACACGCCCTCGGGGACCGGCGCGAGGCCGCCCATGGCGATGACCGAGGCGGTCTGGTCGGCGCCGGTCATCACGATGTCCGGGCCGGTGCCCGAGGCGACGGCGGTCTGGTTCATCGTGATGATCTCGCCCCAGGGCACCTCGGTGACCTTGATCGAGGCCTCCGGGTTGTCCTCGGTGAACTGCTCGCCGAGGGTGCGCAGCGCGTCGCCGTTGCCGGCCGCGGCCCAGATCTCGATCTCGCCCGTCGCCTCCTCGGCGATCGAGCCGGCCTCGGCGGAGCCGCCGCTGCCGGCGTCGTCCGACCGGCCGCAGGCCGCGACCGGCGCGAGCGCCAGGGTGGTGACGGTGGCGGCGACGAGGGCGCGCCGCACGGTACGTCGGGTCATGTGTTCCTCCTTGAACGGGCGTCTGCGCCCGCGCCACGGCGCGCGGGTCGGCCTGCGCCAGCGCTGGCTGCAATGCGGTGTAATGCGCATTACAAGAACCGGAATCTAAGCGTGTAGAGTGGCGCTGTCAACCCGGTCCTGGGGCGCGGCCCGCCGCTCGCCGCCACTCGCCGTCGAGGAGTTCCCGCGTGGCCCGCCGACCCACCGTGTACGACGTCGCCGAGCGCGCCGGGGTGTCGATCACGACCGTCTCGTTCGCGTTCCGGCAGCCCGGGCGCGTCGCCGCCGCGACCCGGCAGGCCGTGATGGACGCCGCCCGCGAGCTCGGGTACGTCCCGTCCGCCAGCGCCCGGGGCCTCGCCCGCGGGGCGACGGGGGCGTTCGGGCTGTACTCGTTCGACATGATGCTGGCCGACGCCGACGGTGCCGCCGCCCCGGTGCCGCTCGAGGCCGCGGCCGTCCCGGAGGGCGACCCGCGGGTGTTCCCGCTCTACGTCGACGAGGTCGAGCGGGGCTTCGCGCTGGAGTGCCGGGAGAACGGGCGCGCGCTGCTGCTGGCGTCCGGTGCGCCGAGCGGCGCCGCGATGTACGACATCGCCGGGCGCGTGGACGGCCTGGCGATCTTCCCGGGCACGCACAGCCTGGACGCGGTGCACGCCATCGCGCAGTCGGTGCCGCTGGTCGCGTTCAACACGCCCGGCACGGACGCGTCGTTCAGCCACGTCTCGGTCGACAACCGCGGGGCGATGACCGGTCTGGTCGAGCACCTCGTCGGCGTGCACGGGGTGCGGGACCCGGCGTTCGTCGGAGAGGGGTCGATGTACGACTTCGCCGAGCGGCTCGCGGGGTTCCGGGACGCCGTGGCGGCGCTGGTGCCCGGGCGCGACCCGGTGCCGCCCGCCTACGAGGGGCTGGCGTCGACCGAGTGGCTCGCCGCGCTCACCGACCTGGCCGCCGCCGACCGGCTTCCGGAGGCGCTGGTCTGCCAGAGCGACCAGGCCGCGCTCGTGGTGCTCGACGTGCTCGCGGAGCACGGCGTCGACGTGCCTGGGCGGGTCCGGGTGACCGGCTTCGACGGCATCCTCGCCGGCCGGCTCACGACGCCGGCGCTCACGACCGTGCGGCAGCCGTTCGAGCACATGGGGCGGACCGCCGTGCAGCTGCTGCAGGAGCGGGTCGCGGACCCGGGCGCGGCGTCGCAGTTCCGGACGCTGCCGACCCGGCTGATCCCGCGCACGAGCTGCGGCTGCGCGGGCTGACGCCGCCCGGGGCGGGCATCAGTGGAGTGTTCTGCCCGACACACGCCGGCGTGTCGGGCAGAAC
>NZ_JAHVCI010000036.1:0-42514 GCF_019265565.1 Cellulomonas sp. PS-H5 | reverse complement strand
GGCGGCCGGGGCCGACGGCGCGGGGGCGGCGGGGGTCGCCGACGGGGCCGGCGCGGCGGCCGGGGCGCTGGCGGGCCGGCTCGCGGCGGGCTTGGCGCCACCACCGGCGGGGTAGGTGTCCCGCAGCTTGCGGACCACCGGGGGCTCGATCGTCGAGGACGCCGAGCGCACGAACTCACCGAGCTCGTTCAGCTTGGTCATGAGGGACTTGCTGTCGACTCCGAGCTCCTTGGCGAGCTCGTAGACGCGGACCTTGGCCACATCTCTCCCTGTCTCGGTCCGCCCGGACAGGGTCGGACCGTCGTTAGTGCTGGGTACTCATCGCTGGGTACTCATCGGTGCGTGCTCATCGGGCAGCCATCGGCTCTTCGACCCGCTTTCCCTGTTCGACGGTGCACATGCCACCCCGGCGGGTTGCCCGGGCGGCGACGGTCCTCCTCACACGACCCCGAGGTGCTCCCGCACCGCGGACGTGTCCAGCGGCCCCGCGAGACGCAGGGCCCGCGGGAACGCACGACGGCGCTCGGCGAGCTCGAGGCAGTGAGGATCGGGGTGCAGCCAGGCACCCCGGCCCGGCAGCGCCCGGCGCACGTCGACCACGACCGCGGGGTCTCCCGCGTCCGTCGTCGCCGCGACCACGCGCAGCAGGACCGACCTCGGACCGGCGTTCCGGCACCCCACGCACGTGCGCACCGGGCCCACGACGACCTCCGCAACGTCGTCCGCTGCGTGGGTGTCGGGGTGGCGCCTGCTCGGCGAGGAGAGCCGGGCCACCGGCCCAGCCGACCTCAGTCTAGCGCGCGACGTCACCCGACTCGACCGGCGGCGCTTCCGTCACCGTCGGCCGAGGGCGAACCCGCGGCCTCGGGCGTCCCCTCGTGGCTGCCGTCGGCGCCCTGCGCGTCGGACCGGATGTCGATGCGCCAGCCCGTCAGCTTCGCGGCGAGGCGGGCGTTCTGGCCCTCCTTGCCGATCGCGAGCGACAGCTGGTAGTCGGGCACGACCACCCGCGCGGCGCGCGCCGCCGGGTCGACGACCGTGACGGACAGCACGCGCGCCGGCGACAGCGCGTGCGCGACCATCTCCGCCGGGTCGTCCGAGTGGTCGACGATGTCGATCTTCTCGCCGTGCAGCTCGGCCATCACGGCGCGCACGCGAGCACCGAGCGGGCCGATGCATGCGCCCTTCGCGCCGAGGCCCTGCACGCGGGACCGCACGGCCATCTTGGTGCGGTGCCCCGCCTCGCGGGCCAGCGCGGTGATCTCCACGTGGCCGTCGGCGATCTCCGGGACCTCGAGCTCGAACAGCTTGCGGACCAGGTTCGGGTGCGTGCGGGACAGCGTGATCTGCGGGCCCTTCGAGCCGCGCGACACGTCGAGCACCAGCGCGCGGATCCGCTCGCCGTGGACGTACTTCTCCGTCGGCACCTGCTCGTGCGCGGGCAGCACGGCCTCCGTGCCGCCCACGTCGACGAGCACGACGCGCGGGTCGCGACCCTGCTGGATGACGCCGCCGAGGACCTCGCCCTCCTTGCCGCGGAACTGCCCGAGCACCTGGTCGTCCTCGGCGTCGCGCAGCCGCTGCACGATCACCTGGCGCGCGGTCGCGGTCGCGATCCGCCCGAAGCCGGCCGGGGTGTCGTCGAACTCCGGGCCCAGCGACGTCGTGGTCGGCGGGACCGCGGTCACCGTGCCGTCCTCGTCCTCGGCCGGCTCCGGAGCGTCCGGCGCGGGCACCACGGTGCGCTCGCGCGCCCACACGGTGACGTGGCCGGACCGGCGGTCGAGCTCGACCCGCGCGTCGGCGTGCGCGTCCGGCGTCCGGTGGTACGCGGACAGGAGCGCCTGCTCGATGGCCGAGACGAGCACGTCCAGGCTGATCTCGCGCTCGCGCTCGATGAGCCGCAGCGCCTGCATGTCGATGTCCACGATCAGTCCTCCCGGCCCTGCGGCCCGTCGGGGGCGGAGTCGCCGCCCCGTGCGTCGTCCTTGTCCCGGACCAGCTCCACCTCGACGTGGCCCTCGCGGACCCGCGCCAGGGGCAGCCGGACGGGCTCGCCGATCTTGGCCGGCCGGCCCTTGACGCCCGGCGTCTCGGGCGTCACGACCACCGCGTCCTCCGCGTCGGTCGCCCCGCGCTCCACGTCCACGAGGCGGCCGGTCAGCGACCCCCCGTCCTCCAGGCGGAGCACCACGAGGCGGCCGATGGCCCGCGCGTAGTGCCGGCGGGCGACGAGCGGCGCGGTGGCCCCGCGGCTCGACACCTCGAGGGTGTACCGGTCGGGCAGGCCGTCCAGGTCGTCGAGCGCCGCGGAGACGGCGCGGGACACGTCGGCGACGCCGTCCAGGTCGACCTGGTCCTCGACGTCCTCGGGCGCGTCGAGCACGACGCGCACCACGGCCTGGCCGCCCTCGCGGCCCAGCTCGACGTCCTCCAGCCACAGGCCGGCGGCGGTCACCACCGGCTCGATGGTCTCCCGGATGCGCTGCGCGCTGGCGGGCGCGGGCATGTTGACCTCCTGTGTCGGTCCTCGGCGGGGTGCGGCCTCGTCGCGCGCACGCCGACACCGGGGACGTCGACGCTGTGTGGTTGTCGGTCCTGCACGGTGGAGCGGCGCGCGGCGGACCGCGTGCTGCCACCAGGGTACTGACTCCCGGGCTCCGCACCCGCCGGACGGGGCCCGGACCGGGTGCGACGTGCGCGACACCGGCCCGGGTGGGGACCTCGGGTCCGGTGCGGGGCCGGGTGGCCGTGGCAGGATCGCCCGCGATGCCCCGCACCGCCTCGCGCCGCCCGTCGCGCCCCGCCCCGCACCCCGCGCCCGCCCGGTCCCGGCGCGCCCGCGCCCTCGCCGGGGTGCTCGCGCTCGGCACCGCGGCGCTGCTGGCGGGCTGCGGCCTGCGCCTCGAGACCGACCCGCCCGCCGAGCCGGTGCCGGACGCCACGGAGCAGGTGCGGCGGGACGCCGTGGACGACGCGCTCGCCCTCGCGTCCGCCGCCGAGGCCGCCACCGCGGGCGCCGACGAGGGCGTCGGCGCCGTGCTGGGCCTGGTCGCGTCGACGGCGGAGGTCCAGGTCGAGGCGCTGGGCGGAGTGTACGAGTCGGGGCTCGCCGAGGACCCCGACGCGACCCCCTCGCCCACGCCGTCCGCCACCGACCCGGCCGCCACGCCCGCCGACGTCCTGGCGCTGCTCGGCGGCGCCGCGTCCGAGGCCCGCGCCGACGCGCGCGCCACCGACGACCCGGGCCTGGCCCGGCTGCTCGCGTCCGTCGCCGCGTCGCGCGCCCAGCTGACCGACCGGCTCGCCGCCGCGCTCGACACCGAGGCGCCCGCGGTCGACGCCGAGCCGGAGGGCGGCTTCACGGCGGGCGGGTCGGCGGACGGGTCGGGGTCGGGCGACGGGTCGGCGGCGCTGCCGTCGGCGTCCGCGTCGGGGTCGGCGACCCCGGCTCCCTCGCCCACCGCGACCGGCCCCGCCGACGCGCTCGGTGCGGACCTCGACCGCGCCGACGCCCTCGCGCTCGTGCTCGCGGAGGACCAGGCGGGCTACGGCTTCGAGGTCGCCGCCGCCCGGCTGTCCGACGACGCGCGCGCCCGGGCCCGCTCCGCCGCCGCCGCGCACCGCGCCGCGGCGACCGCCTGGGCCGAGGCCGTCGGCGTCGCGGGCACCGCGGAGGACCCGCGGCGGGTGGCCTACGAGCTGGACGCCGACGTGTCGACCGCCGAGGCCGTGCGGGCGTTCGCGGCGGGGCTGCTGACCGACCTGGCCGCCGTGCACGCCGACGCCGTGCTCGACACCGGCGCGTCGACCGCCGACCGCACCGCGGCCGTCGACGGGCTGCGCACCTCGGCCGTGGAGGCGCTCTCCTGGGGCGCGACCCCGACGGCGCTGCCGGGCCTGCCGGCCGCCGCCCCCACGGCGTCCCCGACGCCGACCGCCGCCGCGGGCTGACCCGGCCCACGGAGGCCGGGCGGTCGACGCCTACGCCTTCCGGCCCCGCCACCGCAGATCGGCGTGGGCGGGGCCGGAAGGCGTAGGCCGCGTCGCGCCCCGGGCGCCCCCGCGTACACCCCGGGCCGCGTGGGGCACTCCCGGCCACGCGGCCCCGGCGTCGCGGCCGCGGCCGCGGCGCCTACGCCTCGCGGCCCCGCCACCGCAGATCGACGTGGCGGGGCCAGAAGGCGTAGGCCGCGTCGCGCCCGGCGCCGCCGGGCGCCCCACGCGGCGACGGCCCCGCGCCCTGCCGTCGGGCAGGGGGCGGGGCCGTCGCGGCGCCGGGGGGTCAGCGCGCCAGCAGCGCGTCCACCAGCTCCGCCACGCGGTCCGCGGCCTCGGCGACCGGGACCTGCTCGGCCTGCGGGCCGCCCTCGACGACCACGCGCGGCCGCACCTCGACCAGCCCGTCCGCGAGCCCGCGGCCCACGACGACGGTCAAGGGCACGCCCAGGAGCTCGGCGTCCGCGAACTTCACGCCGGGCGAGACCTTGAACCGGTCGTCGTACAGCACCTCGATGCCGCGCGCGTCCAGGGTCTGCGCCAGGGACTCCGCGGCCTCGAACACCGTGGCGTCCTTGCCGGTCGCGACGATCTGCACGTGCGCCGGGGCCACGCCGGCGGGCCAGGCGAGGCCGCGGTCGTCGTGGTTCGCCTCGGCCAGCGCCGCGAGCACCCGGGACACGCCGATGCCGTACGAGCCCATCGTGACGACCTGGGACTTGCCGTTCTGGTCGAGCACGGTCAGGCCGAGCGCCTGCGCGTACTTGCGGCCCAGCTGGAAGATGTGGCCGATCTCGATGCCGCGCGCGAGCTCCAGCGGGCCGGAGCCGTCGGGGGCCTCGTCGCCGGCGCGCACCTCGGCCGCCTCGACGGTGCCGTCCGCGGTGAAGTCGCGGCCGGCCACGAGGTCGAACACGTGCTTGCCGGGCTCGTTCGCGCCGGTGATCCAGCGGGTGCCGGGGACGACGCGCGGGTCCAGCAGGTACCGCACCGCGGTGCGACCCTCGGCGTCGGCGGCCAGGCCCTCGCGGTTCGGGCCGAGCGCGAGCGGGCCGATGTAGCCCTTGACCAGCTCGGGGTGCGCGGCGAAGTCCGCCTCGACGGCCGGCTCGACCTCGGCCGGGGCCACGGCGGCCTCGAGGCGCTTGAGGTCGACCTCGCGGTCGCCGGGCAGGCCGACGACGAGCAGCTCGCGCTCGCCGGTCGGCTGCACCAGGGCGAGCACGACGTTCTTCAGCGTGTCCGCGGCCGTCCAGGGGCGGTCGGCGCGCGGGAACCGCTCGTTCGACACCGCGACCAGCGAGTCGATCGTCGGGGTGTCCGGGGTGTCCTCGACGTGCGCGGCGGGGGCGTCGTCGTACGGCAGGGCCGGCGGCGCGACCGTCGTGACGGCCTCGACGTTGGCCGCGTAGCCGCCCGGCGAGCGCACGAACGTGTCCTCGCCGATCGCGGTCGGGTTGAGGAACTCCTCGGACCGCGAGCCGCCCATCGCGCCGGACGTCGCCGCCACGATCACGTACTCCAGCCCGAGCCGCTCGAACACACGCTGGTACGCGGCTCGCTGCGCGGCGTACGACGCGTCCAGCCCCGCGTCGTCCACGTCGAAGGAGTAGGCGTCCTTCATGATGAACTCGCGGCCGCGGATCAGGCCGGCCCGCGGGCGGGCCTCGTCGCGGTACTTGGTCTGGATCTGGAACAGCGTCAGCGGCAGGTCCTTGTACGACGAGTACAGGTCCTTGACCAGGAGCGTGAACATCTCCTCGTGCGTCGGCGCGAGCAGGTAGTCGTTCTCGCGGCGGTCCTGCAGCCGGAACAGGTTCGGGCCGTACTCGGTCCACCGGCCGGTCGCCTCGTAGGGCTCGCGCGGCAGCAGCGCCGGGAAGTGCACCTCCTGCGCGCCCGCGGCGGCCATCTCCTCGCGCACGACCTGCTCGACCTTGCCCAGCACCCGCAGACCCAGCGGCAGCCAGGTGTAGATGCCGGGGGCGGCGCGGCGGATGTAGCCGGCGCGGACGAGCAGCTTGTGGCTGGCCACCTCCGCGTCGGCCGGGTCCTCGCGCAGGGTGCGGACGAAGAGCGTGGACAGGCGTAGCAGCATGGGCCGCAGCCTAGTGGGAGTGCCGGGTGCCGGACGCCTGGGCCACCATGGGTGGCATGCCCGAGCTGCCCGAGGTCGAGTCGCTGGCCGAGTTCCTGCGCGAGCGCGCCGTGGGGCGCACCGTCGCGGGGGTCGAGGTCGGGGCGATCAGCGCCCTCAAGACGTTCCGCCCCGCGCCCACCGACCTCACCGGCGGCACCGTCGTGTCCGCAGGCCGGCACGGCAAGTGGCTCGACCTCGGCGTCGCGCCCCCGGCCGCGGGCGGCGGCCTCGGCGAGCCCCTGCACCTGGTGTTCCACCTCGCGCGCGCGGGCTGGCTGCGCTGGTCCGAGCAGCTGCCCGCGACGCCGGTCCGGCCCGGGAAGTCGCCGCTCGCGCTGCGGGTGCGGCTGGACGACGGGTCGGGCTTCGACCTCACCGAGGCGGGCACCCGCAAGCGGCTGGCGGTGCACGTGGTCGCCGACCCGGCCGAGGTGCCGCAGGTCGCCACGCTCGGCGTCGAGCCGCTGTCCGAGGAGTTCACGCCCGAGCGGCTCGGGGAGCTCATGGCCGCGCGCAACCAGCAGGTCAAGGGGCTGCTGCGCGACCAGGGCACGATCGCGGGCATCGGCAACGCCTACTCGGACGAGATCCTGCTCGTCGCCCGCACCAGCCCGTTCGCGCTCACCCGGTCGTTCGACGCCGACGCCGTCGCCCGGCTGCACGCCGCCACGGTGGGCGTGCTGCGGGAGGCCGTCGCGACCGCCGCCGGCCGGCCCGCCGCCGAGCTCAAGGACGCCAAGCGCCGCGGCATGCGGGTGCACGGCCGCACGGGCGAGCCCTGCCCCGGCTGGGACGGCGTCCCCTGCGGGGACACCGTGCACGAGGTGTCGTTCGCCGACTCGTCGCTGCAGTACTGCCCGACCTGCCAGACCGGCGGCAAGCCGCTGGCCGACCGGCGGATGTCCCGGCTGCTGCGCTGAGGCGGGCTTCACACGTCCCGCACAGGATCCCTCCGAGGGCTCTCCGCGCTCGCCGAGCGGCCCCCGCGCGACCCTCCCTAGCGTGGGAGCCATGCCCGAGACCACCCTCAGGAGCGACCGCCCCGTCCGGCACAGCCGCGCCGTGCAGCGCCCCGCCCGGCACGTCCGCCGCGCCCGCGGGGGCGTCGGCCGCCGCGTCGCCCGCGTCGCCGCTGCGACCGCCGGCGTGCTCGCGCTGGGCGGCACCACCGGTGCCGTCGCGCTGTACGCCCAGGTGCAGGGCAGCATCGACGCCGCCGACGTGGACCAGTTCCTGGGCGACGACCGGCCGACGGCCCCCGCGGAGGAGGACCCCGTCGACGGCTACGCCGGCCGGCCGCTCAACATCCTGGTGATGGGCACCGACCTCCGGGACGGCGAGAACGCCGAGATCGCCGGCGAGGTCGACGGCATGCGCTCGGACACCACGATGCTCGTGCACCTGTCCGCCGACCGGAGCCGGGTGGACGTCGTCTCGATCCCGCGCGACTCCCTGGTCGACATCCCGTCCTGCACGCTCGAGGACGGCAGCACCACCGACCCGCAGTCGGACGCGATGTTCAACGACGCGTTCCACATCGGCGGCGGCGACACCGAGAACCTCGCCGCGGCGGCGGCCTGCACGCGGCGCACCTTCGAGCAGAACAGCGGGCTGCGCACCGACGAGAGCATCGTCGTGAAGATGGACGGGGTCCGGGACGTCATCGACGCGCTCGGCGGCGTGCCCATGGACCTGCCGGAGGCGATGGACTCCCCCAAGGCCGGCCTGCACGTCCCCGCCGGGCCGCAGACGTTCGACGGCACAACCGCGCTGCAGTTCCTGCGCGCCCGCACCGGGACCGGCAACGGGCTCGAGATGGGCTCGGACCTGGCGCGCATCGAGCGGCAGCAGCAGCTCGTCGACGCGCTGGCCGCCCAGGTGCAGGGCGCGGGACTGCTCTCCGACCCGACGACGCTGATGCCGGTGCTCACCTCCGTCACGCGGTCGCTGTCGATCAGCGAGGGCCTGGCGGACGTGCGGGACCTCGCCGGCCTGGCGCTGACGCTGCGCGACGTCGACCCGGCCACGCTGCAGCCGGTGACCGTGCCGGTCGCCGAGGCGCCGCAGGACCGGTACCGCGTGGTGTGGACGTCGCAGGCGCAGGACCTCTGGGACCGGCTGGCGGCCGACCAGCCGCTGACGGACGCGGCGGGCACCCCGACGGCGGGCGCGACCACGACCACCGGCGCCTGACGCCGGGCCGGGCGCCTAGAACAGCACCGTCGCGTACGTGCCCACGCGGCGGAAGCCCACCGCGCGGTACGCCGCGAGCGCCCGCTCGTTGTAGTGGTTCGCGTACAGCGACACCGTCGGCGCCACGTCCCGCCGGGTCGCGGCCACCACCGCCGCCATCCCGGCCTCGGACAGCCGCTCGCCGCGCCGCGTGGGCTCGACCCACACGCCCTGCACCTGGGCCACCCCGCCGGCGACGGCGCCCAGCTCGGCCTTGAAGACCACCTGCGGCGCCCCGTCGTCGCCGGGGTCGATCCGGACGAACGACCGGCCCTCGCGCACGAGCGAGCGCACCCGGGCCTCGTACGCCCCGCCGGTGCCGCCGATCGGCGAGTAGCCGACCTCCTCGGTGAACATCCGCACGCAGGCCGGCAGGACCAGGTCGTACTCCTCCGGCACCGAGCGCCGCACGGCCGGGTCGGGCGCGACCACCGGGTCGCCGTCGATCACCATCGACGGCTGCTCCGCACGGACCTCCCGGACCACGCCCCACGCGGGCGCCAGCCGCTCCCAGAGCGGCAGCACCGCCTCGGCGTCCCCGACCACCGACGAGCACCGCCGCCCCTGGGCCCGGCCCATCGCCGCGAACGCGTCGAGCGCCGCCACCCGTACCGCGGGGTCCGGGACGACGGGCACCAGGTTGGCGCCGGCCCAGGCGAGCGCGACGAGCGCGCCGTCGACCTCGTACCCCCACAGCTGCCCGCCGGAGCGGCGCAGCCCGACGACCGCCGCCTGCTCGAGCCGGGTGGTCGCGAGCACCGCCGCCACCGGGTCCTGCGCGCACAGCGCGAGCGCGCGCGGCAGGTCCGCGTCGGCCAGCACCCGCGCACCGTCGGCGCCCGCCGGCGGCCGCCCCGCCGCCAGGTCCTCCCAGAGCCCCCGCACCGGCGTCAGCCCACCGTCACCACGGGGCCGCCGGGTCCGTCGCCGGCCGGCTCCATGCCCTCGGCGATCCGCATCGCCTCGTCGATGAGCGTCTCGACGATCGCCGACTCCGGGACCGTGCGCACGACCTCGCCGCGCACGAAGATCTGCCCCTTGCCGTTGCCCGACGCCACGCCGAGGTCCGCCTCGCGCGCCTCGCCCGGGCCGTTCACCACGCAGCCCATCACCGCGACCCGCAGCGGCACCTCGAGGCCCTCCAGGCCGGCGGTGACCCGCTCGGCCAGCGTGTACACGTCCACCTGCGCGCGCCCGCACGACGGGCAGGACACGATCTCGAGCTTGCGCGGCCGGAGGTTCAGCGACTGCAGGATCTGGATCCCGACCTTGACCTCCTCGACCGGAGGCGCCGACAGCGAGACCCGGATCGTGTCGCCGATGCCCTTGCTCAGCAGCGCGCCGAACGCGGTCGCCGACTTGATCGTGCCCTGGAACGCCGGGCCGGCCTCGGTCACCCCGAGGTGCAGCGGCCAGTCGCCGCGCTCGGACAGCAGCTCGTAGGCGCGCACCATCACGACCGGGTCGTTGTGCTTCACCGAGATCTTGAAGTCGTGGAAGTCGTGCTCCTCGAACAGCGACGCCTCCCACACGGCCGACTCGACCAGGGCCTCCGGCGTCGCCTTGCCGTACTTCGCGAGCAGCCGCGGGTCGAGCGAGCCGGCGTTGACGCCGATCCGCAGCGACACCCCGGCGTCCTGCGCGGCGCGGGCGATCTCCTTGACCTGGTCGTCGAACTTCCGGATGTTGCCCGGGTTGACCCGCACGGCCGCGCAGCCGGCGTCGATCGCGGCGAACACGTACCGCGGCTGGAAGTGGATGTCGGCGACCACCGGGATCTGCGACTTGCGCGCGATGGCCGGCAACGCGTCCGCGTCGTCCTGCGTCGGCACCGCCACGCGGACGATGTCGCAGCCCGCCGCGGTCAGCTCGGCGATCTGCTGCAGGGTCGCGTTCACGTCGGAGGTCAGGGTCGTCGTCATCGACTGCACGCTGACCGGGGCGTCGCCCCCGACCTCGACCTTGCCCACGCGGATCTTCCGGGTCGGGCGGCGCGGGGCCAGCACCGGCGGAGGAGCCTCCGGCATGCCCAGGCTGATGGGGGTGCTCACCGGGCCATCATCGCACCGCGGGGCCGCACCGCGCCCGAGCAGGGCCGGCCGGTCGCCGCTCAGCCGAACGTGATCGGCGCGACGATGTCCGCGTAGGCGAGCAGCAGGCCCATCCCGCCGAGCACGACGAACACCGCGAGCGCCACGGGCTGCAGCCGGGCGGCGTCCGCGGGGCGCGGCCGGGGCAGCTTCCGCAGCCGGGCGACCTGGCGCTTGAGGCCCTCCCAGAGCGCCGCCGCGACGTGCCCGCCGTCCAGCGGGACGAGCGGGATGAGGTTGAACACGAACAGCGCGATGTTCAGCGACGCGAGCAGGCTGAGCATCCCGGACACCCGCTCCGCGACCCCGACGCCCGTCGCGTCCGACGAGGCGACCTCGCCGGCCAGCCGCGCCACGCCGACCGGGCCGAGCACGCCCTCGGCGCTCCGCTCCCCGTCCCCGAACGCGCTCTCCGCGATGCCGACCAGGTTCGCCGGCAGCGTGACGACGGCCCGCATGGTCTGCCACACGGCGTCGCCGGTCAGCTCCACCACCTCGGACACCGGCTGCCGCTGCAGCTCCGTCCCGGGGCTCACGCCGAGGAACCCGACCGGGCGCGTCACCGGGTCGCCGTCGTCGTCGAGGACCGCCTGCCCCGCGTCGTCCGTCACCGGCCGCTCGGCGACCACCGGGGTCACCGTGAGCTCGACGCGCTCGCCGTCGCGCTCGACGACGACCGGCACGGCCTGGTCGCCCGAGCCGCGGATCAGGCCGCTGAGCTGGTCCCAGGACGTGATCGCCACGCCGTCGTACGACACCACGGTGTCGCCGGGCTGCAGGCCGGCCTCCGCGCCCGG
Source organism: Cellulomonas sp. PS-H5 (assembly GCF_019265565.1). Lineage (NCBI taxonomy): Bacteria > Bacillati > Actinomycetota > Actinomycetes > Micrococcales > Cellulomonadaceae > Cellulomonas > Cellulomonas sp. PS-H5. The sequence continues at coordinate 31,256 of NZ_JAHVCI010000036.1, read as the reverse complement.
GGCAGCCGGGTCGTCGGCCGAGCACTCCGTCGCGGTCGACCCCGCCGGGAGCACGCACTGGCTCACCGAGGACAGCGTCGTGCTGGCGCCCTGCACGCCGATGCCGACGAGCACGACCGCCAGCAGCACCACGGCGATGATCAGGTTCATCACCGGCCCGCCGAGCATGACCACGAGCTTCTTCGGCGTCGAGAGCCGGTAGAACGCCCGGTGGTCCTCCCCCGGGCGGATCTCCTCCGCGCTGGCCTCGCGGGCGTCGGCGGCGATCCGGCTGAAGAACCCGCGCACCGGCGGGTTCCCCACCGCGTCGGGGGTCGGGTACATGCCGATCAGCCGGACGTAGCCGCCGAGCGGGATGGCCTTGACCCCGTACTCCGTCTCGCCCTTCGTCCGGGACCACAGGGTCGGGCCGAAGCCGACCATGTACTGGCTCACGCGCACGCCGAACTTCTTGGCCGGCACCATGTGCCCGACCTCGTGCAGCGCGATGGACACGAGGATGCCCACCACGAGCACCACGACGCCGATCGCGTAGGCCATGCGGGGGTCTCCGTTCAGTGCGGCGACCCGCCGAGCGGGTCGGCTCGGCGGGGGTGGGACGACCCCCCATCCTGCCCCGGATTCCTGGGGGCGGGCTGGACGTCGGCCGTGCCGGGGTCCGCGTCGTGGTCCGGGTCGCCGTCGACGACCACCCGGTCCCGGCCCGCGCGCTTGGCCCGGTACATCAGCGCGTCGACGCGGCCGAGCGCGGCGGCCGGCTCCTCGCCCGCCCGCAGGGCGGTGACCCCGAGGCTCGCCGTCACGTCCACCGGCGCCTGCCCCCGCACCGCGCCCGGGACCGCCGCGCGCAGCCGCTCGGCCAGCGCCCGCGCGTCGTCGGCCCCCGTCCCGGGCGCGACCACGAGGAACTCCTCGCCGCCCAGCCGCGCGACCAGGTCCCCGGACCGCACGTGCTGCTCCAGCGCCCGCGCCACCGCCACCAGCACCCGGTCGCCGACGGCGTGGCCGTGCACGTCGTTCACCGCCTTGAACCGGTCCAGGTCCAGGTAGACCAGCGCCACGTCCAGCCCCGACCCGACGACCCGCGCCTGGTATGCCAGCTCGTCCTCGAGCCGACGGCGGTTCGCCGCGCCGGTCAGCGGGTCGCGGTAGGCCATCTCCCGCATGGACGCCGCCTCCGCGCTGGCGTGCTCCGCGACCTGGAACGCCCGGGCGGCGTGCTCCTTTGTGCGGGACAGCACCCAGACCATCGCCGCCAGCACGGCCAGGTACACCGCGTACCGCGCCAGGTCGACCGCGTGCCCGCGCGCGTCACCGTCGGACGGGCCGAGCGCGAGAGCGACCCAGCCGACCGCCAGCGTCGCGAGGACCACCGCGGCCGCGTGCAGCGCCGCGAACCGGGTCGGGAACACCAGGTAGCCGATCACCACGAACAGCGCGAGGCCCATGAACGTCGTCGGGAACAGCGCGTCCCAGCCCCCGCCCCCGGCCGAGCCCAGCCGGCTGCCCATCGTCACGAGCCACAGCGCGTCCAGCCCGAGCAGCACGACCCGCGACACCGGCACCGTGGCCGCGGGGCGCCGCAGCACCAGCCAGGCGAACAGCAGCACGACGACCAGCAGCACCGGCGACGCCGCCCGCAGCAGCACGTCGTCCCAGCGCAGCACCGCCACCGCGACGACCGACACCGCACCGAACAGCAGGCAGACCAGCAGCACCCGCCGGATGAGACCCAGCGTCGGGTCGCCGGACCGCCGGGCGACCGGCAGGTCCCGCGGCGGTGGTGTGGGTGCGGACATCGCTCCTCGTTCCGGGCGGCCCGGTGCTGCCGGGGAGGGACTCGTCGTGGCACGGTACCCCGCAGGTCGCGGGCCGGAGGGGCGCAGGGGCCCGGTCACCCGCCGGATCACCCGTCCGGCGACCGCCTTGCGCCGCCGGGGGCGAACCGTGACGATCGGTCCGACGCCCGACGACCCCGGGAGGTGGCGTGGAGGACGTGCACGAGGTGGGGCCCGGCCACGACGGCTCCGCCCTCGTCCTGCGGTGGAGCACCGGGGGCGACCCGTCGGCGCGGTCCCTGTGGTTCGACCAGGCCGAGGCGGTGGACCCCCGCCCGCCGCGCGAGCCGCTCGACGGGGACACCACCGCCGACGTCGTCGTCGTGGGCGCGGGGCTCACCGGGCTGTGGACCGCGTACTACCTCCTCGAGGCGGACCCTGCCCTCGACGTCCTCGTCGTCGAGCGGGACGTCGCCGGGGCCGGAGCCAGCGGGCGGACCGGCGGCTGGTACGGCGCCGGACCCGCGTCCGCCGCCGCCCGGGTCGCCGCCGCGCACGGACCCGAGGCGGCCCGCAGCGCGCGTGCCGCCCTGCGCGACGCCGTCGTCGAGGTGGGCGGCGTCGCCGCGGCCGAGCAGATCGACGCCGACGTGGCGGTCGGCGGCCTGCTCACCGTCGCGCGCACGCCGGCGCAGCTGGCGCGGCTCACCGCCGGCACCGGGGCCGCCCGGGCCTGGGGCGACGAGGTGGAGCTGCTCGGGCCGGACGACGTGGCCCGCCTCGTGCGGGCGCCCGGGGCGCTGGGCGGCACCCTCGCGCCCGACGTGGGCCGGCTCCAGCCCGTGGCGCTCGTCCGGGGGCTCGTCGACGTGCTGACCGCGCACGGCGCCCGCGTCACCGAGGGCACCCGGGCGCTGCGGCTCTCCCCCGGCGCCGTCGTCACCGACCAGGGCACGGTGCGCGCGCCCCTCGTCGTCCGGGCCACCGGCGACGGGGCCCCGGCGGGCGCCCGGCACGCCGTCGCCACCGCGCCGCTCGGCGAGGACGTGTGGGCGGCGCTGGGCCTGCGGCGCGGGGTCGTGCTCGCCGACGCCGGCCACCGGCCCGTCCGGGCCCTGCGGACCGCCGACGACCGGCTCGTGCTCAGCCTGCGGAGCGCGCGCACCCCCGCCGCCCCGTCCGGCCAGGACCTCGCCGCCGTGCTGCGCCTCCAGCGGGCTCTGGCGGGGCTGCTGCCCCCCGGCGCCGAGGGGCGGACCACCCACGCGTGGGGCGTCGCGCTCGCCGGCGGGCCGCTGCCGGCGCTCGGGTTCGACGCCGACGCGGGGCTCGCCTGGGCGGACGGCGGCGGGGACGACGGCGTCGCCGCGGGGAACATCGCGGGGCGGACGCTGGCGGAGCTGCTGACCGGGGGCGACGGGGCGCTGACGCGGCTGCCGTGGGTGGTGCGCGGGCCGGCGGGGCGCGGGCCGGCGCGCCGCGGGTCGCGCGAGTTGGACGGCGCGGCCACGCGGCGGTTCACGGACCGGGTCGCGGGGACGCTCCGGGACGGCGCGGCAGCCCTGGCCGACCGGGAGGAGCGCGCCACGGGCCGCCCGAGCCGGCTCACAGGTCTCGCCGGCGATTGCTGACCCGGCGCGCGCGACCCGGCGGCCCCGCCGAGATCGGTGCTCCCGCCCGAGATCGGTGCTTGGAACCACCGTTCTCGACGCGAACCACCGATCTCGACGACCCGACGGCCCGGCGGCCGGGCTCAGGCCGCCGCGACCCGCTCCCGGGCGCGGGCGCGGGCCCAGTCCTCCGCCGCCTGCACGTCCGCGACGTCGCGCACCGGGCCGCCGTCGTGCGCGGCCAGCACCTCCTCCACGGTCTGCACGATGCCGAGGAACCCGAGCCGCCCGGCGAGGAACGCCGCGACGGCCTCCTCGTTGGCCGCGTTGTACACGGCCGGGTGCGTGGCGGATGCGGCGACCGCGGCCCGGGCGAGCGCCACGGCGCCGAACGTGTCCTCGTCCAGCGGCTCGAACTCCCACCGGCCGGACCGCGTCCAGTCGACGGGCGCCGCGGCGTCCGGCAGCCGGTCCGGCCAGGCCAGCCCGAGGGCGATCGGCAGCCGCATGTCCGGCGGGGACGCCTGCGCGATCGTCGAGCCGTCCGCGAACTCCACCATCGAGTGCACGACCGACTGCGGGTGCACGACCACCTGGATGTCGGCCACCGGCACGTCGAACAGCAGGTGCGCCTCGATGAGCTCGAGCCCCTTGTTGACCAGGGTGGCCGAGTTGATCGTGACGACCGGACCCATCGACCACGTCGGGTGCGCGAGCGCCTGCTCGGGGGTCACGTCGGCGAGCTCGGCCCGGGTGCGGCCGCGGAACGGGCCGCCGGACGCGGTGAGCACCAGCCGCCGGACCTCGGACCGCCGCCCGCCGCGCAGGCACTGCGCGATCGCGGAGTGCTCCGAGTCGACGGGGACCACCTGCCCGGGGCGCTGGACCGCGGCCCGCACGAGCGGCCCGCCGGCCACCAGCGACTCCTTGTTCGCGAGGGCCAGCACGCTGCCGGAGCCGAGCGCGGCGAGGGTGGGCCCGAGCCCGACGGACCCGGTGATGCCGTTGAGCACGACGTCGGCGCCCCGGGCGGCGAGCTGGGACGCCGCGTCCCGGCCGGTCAGCACCTCGACGCCGACCTGGCGGAGCCCCGCCTCGGCGGAGGCGCGCACGACCTCGGCGAACACGGTCCCCGCGACGTCCGGGTCGGCGACGGCGACCGTCTGCGCGCCGAGCGACACCGCCTGCCGCGCCAGCGCGACGGGGTCCGAGCCCCCGGCGCTGATCCCGGTGACCCGGAACCGCTCCGGGTTCCGCGTGATGACGTCGGCGGCCTGGGTGCCGATCGATCCGGTGGAGCCGAGCAGGACGACGGTACGCGCGTTCATCCGCCCCATCCTGCCCGAGCGGGACTCACTCCGCGGCGAGCAGCACGTCCACGGCGCGCTCGAGGAACGCGTCGACGGGGCCCTCGGCGTACGCGCGGGCGCCCTTGCGGCGGGTGAACACCGCGGAGCGCACCTCCTGCGCGGTCAGCGGCGCGTTGGTGTCGAAGTAGGCGACGAGGCGGTCGCACAGCGCGTCGACCTCGGCCGCGTCGTACCCGGGCTGGCGGCCCTTCGGGTGCCCGAACCGCTCGCCCTCGGGGCGGGTCAGCCGGCCGTACAGCGAGCGCGCCTGCTCGGCGAGCGTCTCCATCCACGCCTGGCGCCCGCGGTCGGCGATGAAGTCGGCGCGGGACCGCGCGACGAACGCGGCCTCGAGCCGGTCGAGCGCGGCGTCGACGGCGGTGGTGGAGTAGCCGTGCCGGACGAGGTCGAACGCGACGGTCCGCACGTCACGGCTGGACAGCGCGCCGGCGGGGCCCTGCTCGTAGACCGTCCGGGCGTGGGTGAAGAAGTCGTCGACCTCCTCGGGGTGGTACCCCGTCCGCATCCCGGTGACCCGCCGGAACATGGCGCCGCCGCTCATCAGTCCTCCTCAGCCGCCAGCTGGCCGCACGCACCGTCGATGTCGGACCCACGGGTGTCCCGGACGGTGGTCGGGATGCCGTGTGCGCGCAAGCGTGCCACGAACTCCTGCTCGACCGCGGGATCGCTCGCCGTCCACTTCGAACCGGGCGTCGGGTTCAGCGGGATGGGGTTGCAGTGCACCCAGCCGCGGCCCCGCCGGTTGAGCTCGGTGCCCAGCAGGTCGGCGCGCCACGCCTGGTCGTTGATGTCGCGCATCAGCGCGTACTCGATGGACACCCGCCGGCCGGTCGCCTGGAAGTACTCGTAGGCGGCGTCGATGGTCTCCGCGACGCTCCACCGGGTGTTGATCGGCACGAGCTCGTTGCGCAGCTCGTCGTCGGGGGCGTGCAGCGACAGCGCGAGCGTCACCGGGATGCCCTCCTTCGCGAGCTTGCGCATCGCGGGCACCAGGCCGACCGTCGAGACGGTGATGTTGCGGGCCGACATGCCCAGGCCGTCCGGGACCGGCGCGATCATGCGCCGCACGGTCTCCATGACGGTCTTGTAGTTCGCGAGCGGCTCGCCCATGCCCATGAACACGACGTTCGACAGCCGGGTCGGACCGCCGGGGACCTCGCCGGCCTCCAGCGCGGCAGCCGCGGCGCGCACCTGCTCGACGACCTCCGCGGTCGACAGGTTGCGGGTCAGCCCGAGCTGGCCGGTGGCGCAGAACGGGCAGGCCATGCCGCAGCCCGCCTGGCTGGACACGCAGAGCGTGGACCGGTGCGCGTACCTCATGAGCACCGACTCGACCTTGGCGCCGTCGAACAGGTGCCACAGGGTCTTGACCGTGGTGCCGCCGTCGGCCTGCATGGTCCGCGCGGCGGTCAGCAGCTGCGGGAACAGGGCCTCGACCAGCTTGTCGCGGCTCGCGGCCGGCAGGTCGGTCATCGCGGCGGGGTCGACCGTCAGGTGGCTGAAGTAGTGCGTCGCGAGCTGCTTCGCGCGCAGCGGCTTCTCGCCGAGGGCCGTGACGGCCTCGACGCGCTCCTCGGGCGTCAGGTCGACGAAGTGCTTCGGCGGCTTGCCGCGGGCCCCGCGGGTCGGGGCCGACAGGTTGAGTGCGACGGGCGTGGCGCTCACGCGGTCCTCCTCGGGGGGTGTCGTGGTCAGGGTGTCGGGTGGTGCTGGGTGCGGGCTGGGAGCCGGTCGGGCCCCGGCCGTGCGGCGTCAGGCGCCGGCGACGGGCTGGAGCGCCTCGAGCAGCAGGTAGACCACCGGGGCGGCCAGCAGCATCGAGTCGATCCGGTCCAGGATGCCGCCGTGCCCCGGCAGCAGGGTGCCCATGTCCTTGAGCTCGAGGTCGCGCTTGATGAGCGACTCGCCCAGGTCGCCCAGCGTCGCGACCACGACCGTGGCCACGCCCAGCAGCGCGCCCACGGCGGGGTCCCCGTCGAACATGAGGTGCACGCCCAGGACGCCGACCACCGAGGCCAGCACGACCGAGCCGAGCAGGCCCTCCCAGGTCTTCTTGGGGCTGACCGACGGCGCCAGCGGGTGCCGGCCGATCAGCACGCCGACGACGTAGCCGCCGGTGTCGTTCGCGACGCAGAGCAGGATGAACAGGGCCACCCGCATCGCGCCGTCCTCGGCCGCCAGCATCAGCATGACGAAGCCGGCCATGAGCGGCAGGTACGCCGCCGCGAACACGCCCGACGTCGCGTCCCGCACCGCCCGCGGGCCGCTGCCGTCGAGCACCCGCCAGACGACGATGCCCCCGACGGTCAGCACGAACGCGACGAACAGGGCCTCCATCCCCGCGACGTACGCGGAGACGAGGATGCCGACGTCGCCGACGAGCAGCGGCAGCACGGGGATGTGCACGCCGCGCCGGGCGAACGCCTGCGCGAGCTCCCAGAGGCCGGCGCCCACCGCGGCGACCGCGATGAGCCCGAAGGCCTCGCGGCGGATGAACAGCGACGCCGCGACGAGGACCAGCAGCCCGAGGCCGACGGCGACGGCGACGGGCAGGTCGCGCCCGGCACGCGAGGTGCCGGGCGCCGGGGCGACGGCGGGGTGGGACGACATCAGACCTCGAGGAGCTCGGACTCCTTGGAGGACAGGAGCTGGTCGACCAGGTCGACGTGCCGCTTCGTGACGGCCTCCAGCTCCTTCTCCGCGCGCACGACCTCGTCCTCGCCGGCGTCGCCGTCCTTGACCAGGCGGTCCAGCTCGTCCTTGGCGCGGCGGCGGATGTTGCGCAGGGAGATGCGCGCGTCCTCGGCCTTGGTCTTGGCGAGCTTGACGAACTCCTTGCGGCGCTCGGTGGTCAGCGCGGGCAGGGTCACGCGGATGACGTTGCCGTCGTTGGTCGGGTTCACACCCAGGTCCGAGTCGCGCAGCGCCTTCTCGATCCCCTGCATCGACGACTTGTCGAACGGGGAGATGAGGATCGTGCGCGCCTCGGTGACGTTGAACGACGCCAGCTGCTGCAGCGGCGTCGGGCTGCCGTAGTAGTCGACCGTGATCTTGTTGAACATCGCCGCGTTGGCACGACCCGTGCGGATCGCGGCGAAGTCCTCCTTGGCGACCTCGACGGCCTTGTCCATCTTCTCCTCGGCCTCGAGGAGGATCTCGTCGATCACGGTTGCTCCTTCAGTCATGGTCGTGCTGGTGGCGTGCTGCCGGTCGGGGCGCCGGCGACGACGCGGTCAGTCCTCGGTGACCAGCGTCCCGATCTTCTCACCCCGGAGCACCCGGGTGACGTTGCCCGGCTCCTCCAGCCCGAAGACGCGCATGCGCACGCCGTTGTCGCGGCACATCGACAGCGCGGTCGAGTCCATGACGCCGAGCTCCTGCACGATCGCCTCGGTGTACGTCAGGTGGTCGAGCTTCGTGGCCGTGGGGTCCGTGCGCGGGTCCGCGGTGTAGACCCCGTCGACACCGTTCTTGCCCATCAGCACCTCGTCGCAGTGCGTCTCGAGGGCGCGCTGCACGCAGACGGTGTCGGTCGAGAAGTACGGCATGCCGGCGCCGGCGCCGAAGATCACGACGCGGCCCTTCTCCATGTGCCGGATGGCGCGCAGCGGGATGTACGGCTCGGCGACCTGGCCCATCGTGATGGCGGTCTGCACGCGCGTGTCCACGCCGGCCTGCTCCAGGAAGTCCTGCAGCGCCAGGCAGTTCATGACCGTGCCCAGCATGCCCATGTAGTCCGCGCGGGCCCGGTCCAGGCCGTTCTGGGCCAGCTCGGCCCCGCGGAAGAAGTTGCCGCCGCCGCACACGATGGCCACCTGCACGCCGTCGGCGACCGCGGCCGCGATCTCGGCGGCCACGCGGCGCACCACGCCGGCGTCCAGGCCGATCGACCCGCCCCCGAACGCCTCGCCCGACAGCTTCAGCAGCACCCGCCGCGGATCGGTCTCGGTCATGGGGTACCTCCAGGGTGTCGGCGGGGTGCTGCGGGGATCTCGCGCCGGTGGCCCCGGCCCATCAGGGCCGGGGCCACCGGGTGTGGCGTCGTCAGGCGCCGACGCGGAACCGCACGAAGCCGGTCACCGTGCCGCCGACCTCGGCGAGCACCTGGGCGATCGACTTCTTCGAGTCCTTCGCGAACGGCTGGTCCAGGAGGACGACGTCCTTGAAGTAGCCGGTCAGGCGGCCCTCGACGATCTTCGGCAGCGCGGCCTCGGGCTTGCCCTCGTTGCGGGCGGTCTCCTCGGCGATGCGGCGCTCGTTCTCGACCGTCTCGGCCGGGACCTCGTCGCGAGTCAGGTAGGACGGCGAGAACGCGGCGATGTGCGTCGCGATGTCGCGGGCCACCTCGGCACCCTTGGCGTCGGTCGCGACGAGCACGCCGACCTGCGGGGGGAGGTCCTTGTTCACCTTGTGCAGGTAGACGGAGACCTTCTCGCCGGCGACGCGGGCCACGCGGCGCACGACGACCTTCTCGCCGAGAACGGCGGCCGTCTCGTCGACGACCTCCTGCAGCGACTTGCCGTCGACGTCGGCCGAGAGCAGCGCGTCGGCGTCGCGGGCGCCGGAGGCGACCGCCGTGGCGAGCACCTTCTCCGACAGGGTGATGAACGTGGCGTTCTTGGCGACGAAGTCCGTCTCCGAGTTCACCTCGACGATCACGCCGACCTCGTCCTCGCCGTCGCCGGCGGTGACGACCTCGGCCGCGACCAGGCCGTCGGAGGCCGAGCGGCCCTCACGCTTGGAGACGCCCTTCAGGCCCTTGACGCGGATGATCTCGAGCGCCTTGTCGGCGTCGCCCTCCGCCTCCTCGAGCGCCTTCTTGACGTCCATCATGCCCGCGCCGGTCTTCTCGCGGAGCGCCTTGATGTCGGCCATGGAGTAGTTGGCCATCTGTTCCGTCCTTCTCGTCAGTACGTGCGATCGGCGGACCGGGTCACTTGGACTCGGCGTCGCCCTCGGACTCGGCGGCGGCGGTCTCCGTGGCGGCGGCCTCGGCAGCGGCCTCGACGGCCGGAGCGGCGTCCTGACCCGGGGTGGCAGCACCCTCGGCGGCGCCGGCCTCGCCCGCGGGGGCCTCGTCGGCGGTCGCCTGCGTGGCGGCCAGCGACTCCTCGGCACCGGCCAGGAGCTCGCGCTCCCACTCGGCCAGCGGCTCGGACTCGGCCGACGCGGCCTCGGCGCCACCCTGGCGGCCCGAGTGGCGCTGCAGCGTGCCCTCGGCGGCCGCGTCCGCGATCACGCGGGTCAGCAGCTGCACGGCGCGGATCGCGTCGTCGTTGCCCGGGATCGGGTAGTCGACGACGTCCGGGTCGCAGTTGGTGTCGAGGATCGCGACGATCGGGATGCCCAGCTTGCGCGCCTCGTCGACGGCCAGGTGCTCCTTGTTGGTGTCGACGATCCAGACCGCGGACGGGGTCCGGGTCATGTCGCGGATGCCGCCCAGCGTCTTCGCGAGCTTGTCCTTCTCGCGACGCATGATGAGGAGCTCCTTCTTCGTGTACGCGCTCCCCGCGACGTCGTCGAAGTCGATGAGCTCGAGCTCCTTGAGGCGCTGCAGGCGCTTGTTCACCGTCTGGAAGTTGGTGAGCATGCCGCCCAGCCAGCGCTGGTTGACGTAGGGCATCCCGACGCGGGCGGCCTGCTCGGCCACCGGCTCCTGCGCCTGCTTCTTCGTGCCGACGAACAGGATGGTGCCGCCGTGGGCGACCGTCTCCTTGACGAAGTCGTACGCGCGGTCGATGTAGGACAGCGACTGCTGCAGGTCGACGATGTAGATGCCGTTGCGCTCGGTGAAGATGAAGCGCTTCATCTTGGGGTTCCAGCGGCGGGTCTGGTGCCCGAAGTGGACACCGCTCTCGAGCAGCTGGCGCATGGTCACGACGGCCATGGTGGTCCTTCCGCGCGCCCGCGTCGGGGGCGCGCACAGTGATCGCGGGCCCGCCTCGGCGCACCCGCTCGTCCGGTTGTCGGCGCCTCCCGAGCGGGAAGCACCCCTGGCGCCACGCCCTTGCCGACACCGGGCCCCTGGGGGTCCCGGACCGCTGCCGGCGCCGGCCCTCCGCACGCACCTCTCCCGCCGGGGCGGTGGGGGTGTGAGCGTCGGTGATGACGCGCGATGTCGACCGGCACGTACCGGTCGCAAGGAGGAGTCTACCGGACGGGCACGAGGGCCCGGACCGGTGCGGGCACGCGACCGCGTGACGTGCGCGACGCCGCTCGACGGGGGCGCGGCGCGCAGGCGGCGGGTGCCACCCGCGCCGGGCCTCGACCGGAGCGGTACCGCGCCCCGAGCGGGCACCGAACCCTCCACAGGGGCCACGACCGTGTCGCGTCCCCAAGCCGCCGGCGGTGGCCCCGCGCGCGGGTCGCCGGTTCCCGGACGCTCGGGACGTGCCCGTCGTCCCGCTCCCCCGCCGCGTCCTCGCCACCGTCGTGCTGCTCGCGCTCGCCGCCGCGCCGCTGGCGGTCGCCCGCACCGTGCTCGGTGCCGGCCCGCCGCGTGCGGTCGTCGCGCGCGCGGCCGACGCGTGGCGGGCGCCGGTCGACCCGGTCGCGGTCGTCGAGCCGTTCGACGGCCCGGCGGTGCCGTGGGCCGCGGGCCACCGCGGCGTCGACCTCGACGCGCCCGTCGGCACGCCCGTGCTGGCGCCGCGCGCCGGCGTGGTGGCGTTCGCCGGGGTCGTGGTCGACCGGCCCGTGCTGACGGTCAGGCACGACGACGGGCTGCGCAGCTCCGTCGAGCCGGTCACCGCGACCGTCGCGGTGGGCGACCGCGTGGCGGCGGGGTCGGTGGTCGGCACCGTCGGCGCCGACCGCAGCCACTGCGAGCCGGCCTGCCTGCACTGGGGCGTGCGCGACGGCGACGTCTACCTCGACCCGATGCTCCTGCTCCGGGGCGGGCCGGTCGTCCTGCTCGCCCGCGGCGGGTCAGCCGCGGTCGGCCTCCGTCAGCCGCGCGCGCAGGCGCAGCATCGCGGCGGTGTGCATCTGCGAGATGCGCGACTCCGTCACGCCGAGGACGCGGCCGATCTCGGCGAGGGTCATGCCCTCGTAGTAGTAGAGGACCAGCACGAGCTTCTCCCGCTCGCCGAGCTGGTCGATCGCCCGGGCCAGCAGGAACTTCGTCTCCTGGGCCTCGAAGGAGTTCTCGGGGTCCGGCGTGCGGTCGTCGCCGAGGGTGTCGAGCAGCGACAGCCGGTCGCCTCGGTCCTCCCCCGCGCCGAGCAGCTCGTCCAGCGCCGCCACGTTCACCGTCGACAGCTGCGTGAACAGCGCCCGCAGCTCGCGGATGTCCATCTGCAGCCGGGCGGCCACCTCGGACTCCGTCGGCACCCGGTGCAGACTGCTCTCGAGCTCGGCGTACGCGCGGTCCACCGCCCGGGCCTTGGTCCGCACCGAGCGCGGGATCCAGTCCATCGCGCGCAGCTCGTCGATGATCGCCCCGCGGATGCGGGCGCTCGCGTACGTCTCGAACTTGACCGACCGACCGGGCTCGTACTTCTCGATCGCGTCGATCAGGCCGAACATGCCGTAGGACACCAGGTCGGCCTGCTCGACCATCGCCGGCAGGCGCATGCCCACGCGACCGGCCACGGCGGTGACCAGCGGGGCGTAGTGCAGGATCAGCCGCTCGCGCACCAGGCGGTCGCCGCCCGCCTTGAAGAGCTGCCAGTCCAGGGCGACCGGGTCCGCCGCCGCACCCGCGAGCGCCTCGAGGTCGTCCAGCTCCGGGTCGTCGACCGCGGTGAGCGTGACGACCGCCTCGAGGTCGACGTCCTCGAGCTCCGCCTCCGCGACCTCGGCGGCGACGGCGACCGCGCCGGCGGCGTCCAGCTCGAGCTCGTCGGTGCCCAGCGACTGCTGCCGCGGGATCACCCCGAGGGGCGCGGACGGCGCACCCGGCGCACGGCGCGACGAGGCAGCCAGCGGGACGGTGTCCTCAGCCGGAACTGACATGGGCCTCTCCATCTCGGACGTCATGCGCGGGGGTGAGCCTGCTCGAAGGACGCGCGGAGGCGGTCCGCGGTCACGTGGGTGTAGCGCTGGGTGGTGGCGAGGCTCGCGTGCCCCAGCACCTCTTGCACGCTGCGGAGGTCGGAACCGCCCTCCAGCAGGTGCGTCGCGGCCGAGTGCCGGAGCGCGTGGGGGGCCACGTCGCTCACCCCGGCGGCGGCCGACACGTCGTGCACCGCCCGGCGCAGCTGGCGCTGGTCCGCACGGGCGCCGCGGCGGCCGAGCAGGAGCGCCGGGCCGGAGGTCTCCGTGGCGAGGGCCGGCCGGCCGCGGGCCAGCCAGGCCTCGACCGCCTCGACCGCCAGCTCCCCGACCGGGACGACGCGCTGCTTGTCACCCTTGCCGGTGAGGCGCATCGTGCGCGTCGCCAGGTCCAGGTCGTCGACGTCCGCGCCGCACAGCTCGCCGACGCGCGCACCGGTCGCGTACAGCAGCTCGAGCGCCGCCCAGTCCCGCAGGTGCACCGGGTCGCCGTCGTCCGCCCGCACCCGGGCGGTGTCGAGCAGCGCGGCGGCCGCGCCCTGGTCGAGCACGGTCGGCAGGTGCGACGCCGGGCGGGCGCTCGCCAGACGCAGCGCCGGGTCCTGCGCGACGCGGCCGGTCCGCGCCGCCCAGGCGAAGAACGTGCGGGCGGCGGCGCCGCGCCGAGCCAGCGTGGCCCGGCTGCGCTCGGCGGTCGCCATCGAGGCGAGCCAGCCGCGCAGGACCGTGAGGTCGACGGCGAGCAGGTCGGCCACGCCGTGGCGCCGCGCGTAACCCGCGAGGTGCTCCAGGTCGCCGAGGTAAGCGCGCACGGTGTTGTCGGAGAGGCCGCGCTGGGTGCGCAGGTGGAGCGCGAACGCGTCGGTCACCGGGGATGTCCCCCGGCCCGGTCCCGCTGCAGCCCCCGTGTGCACGGCACTACGGTCACCTGTCACACCTCCGGGCGACAAGCGGTCTGTGGCGCGTTTCACCCACCCCTGTACGAATCACGGTCAAATGTCCGATTCCACGACGCAATTTCCTACCGTTCGGCAGCGGTTCCGGGGTGATCGCGTCCACCTGTCGGACACCGGGCGGCGGCCCAGGATGTGCGCCGGGCGGGTGAATGCGTTTTCCCACGCGCGAAATCGCCGGAGCGCAGCCGCGGCCTGCTGACGAGGGGCCGCACGGGTGAACCACGGACGCCGCGCGGGCCGCGATCGCGAGAACGCACGCATCACCGACCGAATGTGTGGTTTTGCTTCCCGGTCGTGCCCGCGCGGCTCGGCACGACGTGCGAGCACCACCGCTGGCGTGCGGCGGGCGGACGGCGCACCGACACGGCGCCACCCCCACGGCGGGTCACCGCCCCGACGCCACCGCCCCGCCACCCCGCCGCCGCTCACCATCCCGGCGCCACCGCCCCGCCACCTCGCCGCCGTTCACCACTCCGGCGCCACCGCCCGGCCACCGGGATCGCGTCCCCCGCGAGCTCGAGCAAGCCGAGCGCCGCGATCACCTCGCCCTCGCCGAGACCGGCGCGCCGGGCGATCTCGGCCACCGTGCGGGCCCGCCGGCGGTCGAGCGCGTCGAGGGTGCGGGCCGCCGGGCTGTCCGACCGGTCGGCGGGCCCCGGCGGCCGACCCGCGCCCGAGGGTTCCAACCCCGACACCGACCCCGACCCCGACCCCGACGCCACGCTGCCGTCCGCCTCGCCGCCCGCGTCGGGCGGGTCGAGCAGCTCGACGACCTCCGCCGCGTCGGTCACGCACACGGCCGCCCCGTCCCGGAGCAGCCGGTGGCACCCGGCGGACGCGGCGGACGTGACGGGGCCGGGCACGGCGCCGACGGGACGCATCAGCTCGCCCGCGCGCGCGGCGGTGCTCAGCGCCCCGCTGCGCCAGGCGGCCTCGACGACCACGGTCGCCCTCGCGAGCGCCGCGATGACGCGGTTGCGCTGGAGGAACCGGGCGCGGCTCGGCGGCGTGCCGGGCGGGCTCTCGGCGACGAGGGCGCCCCCGGCGTCGACGATCCGCTCCAGGACGGCGAGGTTGCCCGACGGCGACGGGCGGTCGATGCCACCCGCGAGGAGGGCGACCGTCTGCCCTCCCACCGCCAGGGCGCCGCGGTGGGCGGCGACGTCGACGCCGAACGCCCCGCCCGAGACCACGGTGACGCCGCGGTCGGCCAGCCCGGCGCCGAGGTCTCCCGCGACGCGCTCGCCGTAGGCCGTGGCCGCCCGGGCCCCGACGACGGCCGCCGACCGCGCCGCCGCGCCCGCGAGGTCGGGGTCGCCGCGGAGCCAGAGGCAGAGCGGCGCGGCAGGGCCGAGGTCGTCGAGCGCGCGCGGCCAGGCCGGGTCGCCCGGCACCAGGAGGGCCCCACCCCGCGCCGCGAGGTCGTCCAGCGCCGGTCGCGGGTCCAGGTCCGCCAGCCGCGGAGCCCAGCGGGGAACCGCCCGTCCGAGCACGCGGTGGGTGCCCGCCGGCCAGGGGTCGGCGGCACCCGCACCGACCGGTCCGGGTCCCGCGCCGGTCTCGACCGAGGCGGGTGTCCCGGCGTCGGCGCGTGCCAGGTCGCGCAGCCGGCGCGCAGCCTCCGTCGGGGTCGCCGTCACCGCCCAGAGCGCCCAGGCGAGCGCCGCCGAGGCGCCCAGGGCCGCCACGACGGCACCCGCCGTGGTGTCGCCGGGCTCCGCGACGATGCTCCACGCGGCCCGCGCCCAGGCGTCGCCGCCCCGCTCGGCGGCCGCACCCTCACCCGCGCTCACGCCCCCTGCCCCCGGGTCCGCAGCGCGACGGCGCGTCCGACGTCGTCCGTCGAGGGGGCCGCGCGGCCCGCGAGGTCGGCGACGGTCCAGGCCAGGCGCAGCACCCGGTCGGCGCCGCGGAGCGTGAGCGTGCCCCGGTCGACCCCCCGGTCGACGAGACCGAGCAGCGCGCGGCCCGGTCCCAGCCGGTCACGGAGCACCCGCCCCGGCACGTCGCCGTTGAGCCGCCAGGGCGTCCCCGCCCACCGGCCGGCCTGGGCGGTCCGGGCGGCGGCCACGCGCGCGGCGACGATGGCGGTGCTCTCCGCGGGTTCGCCGAGCTCGGCCCTCCGGACCGCGGGGACCTCGACCTGGACGTCGACGCGGTCGAGCAGCGGCCCGGAGATCTTGCCGAAGTACCGCCGCCGCTCGAGCGAGCGGCAGGTGCACGCGATCCCGGTGCCGACGGCCCGACCGCACGGGCAGGGGTTGGCTGCGAGGACGAGCTGGAACCGCGCCGGGTAGCGGGCGGCGCCGGCCGCGCGGTGCACGACGACCTCGCCGTGCTCGAGCGGCTGCCGGAGCGTCTGCAGGACGGCCGTCGGGAACTCGGGGGCCTCGTCGAGGAACAGCACTCCGCGGTGCGCCCGGGACGCCGCGCCCGGCCGCGGCATCCCGGAGCCGCCGCCGACGATGCTGGCGGGCGTCGCGGTGTGGTGCGGGTCCTCGAAGGGTGGCCGGCGCAGCAGCCCACCGTCGGGGTCGAACGTGCCGGCCACCGAGTGCACGGCGGTGACCTCGACGGCCTCGGCCTCGTCCAGGTCGGGCAGCAGCCCCGGCAGCCGGGAGGCCAGCATGGTCTTGCCCGCCCCGGGCGGCCCCACGAGCAGCAGGTGGTGCCCGCCCGCCGCGGCGACCTCGACCGCCGCACGGGCCTCGCCCTGCCCGAGCACGTCGGCGAGGTCCCCGGACGGGGTGCGGCGCGCCCCGCCGACCCGTGCGGGCGGGACGGCCGGCACGTCCGGGACGGCGACGGCCCCGCCGTACCGCCGGACGACCTCCGCAAGGCTCCGGCAGGCGACGACCCGCGCGCCCGGGACCAGGGCGGCCTCGGGCGCGTCGGCCTCCGGGACGACGACGTCGGGGTGCCCGGCGGCGACGGCGGCGGCGACGGCCGGCAGGACGCCCCGCACCGGGCGGAGGCGCCCGTCGAGGCCCAGCTCGCCGAGGTGCACGACGCCCGCGGCCCGCGGCGCCTCCAGGAGCTCGGCCGCGGCGAGCACGGCGACGGCGACCGCGAGGTCGAACCCCGGCCCCGACTTGGGCAGCGCGGCGGGCGACAGGTTGACCGTGATGCGGCGGTTCGGCCAGGTGAGGCCCGTCGACCCGACGGCCGCCCGCACGCGGTCCCGCGCCTCGGCGAGCGAGGTGTCCGGCAGCCCGACGAGCGCGAAGGCGGGCAGCGACGACGCGAGGTGCGCCTCGACCTCGACGAGGTGCCCGGTGAGCCCGACGAGGCCGACGGCCCGGGTGCGCCCGAGCGCCATCAGCCGATGCCCGCGAGGTGCTCGGCGCGGGGCGGGCGTCCGTCGCGCAGCTCGACGGCCACGAGATCGAGCCGGATCGAGCCGGCGTGCACGTCGTGCTCCGCGAGCCAGGCGCCGAGCAGCACGCGCAGCCGCTGCACCTTCCGCGGTGTCACGGCCTCGTGCGGCGTCCCGTAGGTCGCCGTCCGGCGCGTCTTCACCTCGACGCCGACGACGGCGTCCTCGTCGGGGTCGAGGGCCACCAGGTCGAGCTCGCCGCCCGGCCCGAACCAGTTCCGGTCGAGGACCGTCCAGCCCTCGTTCTCCAGCAGCCGCGCCGCCAGGTCCTCACCCAGCCGGCCCGTCTCGTTCCGCGTGCGCATCGGCACCACCTCCGGCACCGAGGCTGCCGGGGCCGGGAGGCGACCCGCCGCTCCGCCCCGGCGGAGCTGGGGACGACGCGCGCAGCCGCGCCTGTGGAGGACTCGGTGCCCGCCCCACGAGCGGGGGGGCTACCGCCCGAAGCCACCGCCCGAGCCGAGATCCAGGTCGGCCTTGACCAGCTCCTCGACGTTGACGTCCTTGAACGTCACCACGCGCACCGACTTCACGAACCGCGCGGAGCGGTAGACGTCCCACACCCACGCGTCGGCGAGCGTCAGCTCGAAGTACACCTCGCCCGCCGCGGAGCGGACCTGCAGGTCCACGTGGTTCGCCAGGTAGAACCGGCGCTCGGTCTCGACGACGTACGAGAACAGGCCGACGGCATCGCGGTACTCGCGGTACAGCGCGAGCTCCATCTCGGTCTCGTAGTTCTCCAGGTCCTCGGCGCTCACCGACCCATCATCCCCCATCCGGGCACATCGGCCCGCAACCGGCGCACGCGCCGGGCCGCGACGTCAGCCCGCGACGTCGAGCGTCAGCGGCTCGCCGGCGAGCAGCGCGTCGTCGAGCGCGGCGGCGCCCGGCACGCCCGCGACGGCGTCCGCGCGCACCCCCGCACCCGCCTCGACGCCCGGCAGCCGCCAGGACGTCCGGTGGTGCGGCGTGGGCCCGAGCCGGCGCAGGGCCGCCAGGTGCTCGGGCGCGGAGTAGCCCTTGTTCTCGGCCCACCCGTACTCGGGGTGGTCGTCGTGCAGCCGGGTCATGATCGCGTCGCGCTCGGTCTTCGCGAGGATGCTCGCGGCGGCGACGGCGGCGCACCGGAGGTCCGCCTTGACGATGGTCCGCACGGGCGGCACGACGTCGAGCACGGCCGGCGGCCCGATCAGCGCGTCCTGCGCCGGGGTGGTCACGTAGTCGTGGTTGCCGTCGAGCAGCAGGGCGCCCGGTGCGGTCTCGAGCCCCGCGAGGGCGCGGTGCGCGGCGAGGCGCAGGGCCGCGATGATGCCGTACGCGTCGATCTCGGCGGGCTCGGCGTGCCCGACCGACCAGCAGGCTGCCCAGCGGCGGATGAGCGGGGCGAGCCGCTCGCGCTCGGCGGAGCTCAGCAGCTTGGAGTCCCGAACGCCCTGCGGCACGGCGCGGCTCTCCGCGGTCACCACGACGACGCCGACGGTCACGGGGCCGCTGAGGCTGCCGCGCCCGACCTCGTCGGCGCACGCGAGGGCCGGGACGCCGTCCCGGATGATCTGGCGCTCCACCCGGAGCGTCGGCGCGGCCCGGTTCCAGGCGGTGCGCGCCCGTCCGGCGGCGGTCACGACGGGTCCGGGACGTCGGCGAACACGTCGCCCGGGTTGCGCAGCAGCCCGATCCGGTGGAGGGGCCACAGCTTGACGAACGCGGTGCCGACGACGTCGTCGATCGGCACGGAGCCGCCGCCGGGGTCGCCGAGGTGGAACCGCGAGTCCGCGGACTGCTGCCGGTTGTCGCCCATGACCCAGACGGACCCGGAGGGCACCACGACGTCGAACGCGATGTGGCTCGGGCTGGCGCCGGGCGCGAGGTACTCGGACTCGTCGATCGGCTCGCCGTTCACGGTGAGCGGCGACCCGTCACCCGTCGAGGCGACCCGGTCCCCGGGCAGGCCGATGACGCGCTTGATGAGGTGGTCCTCGGACTGCTGCGGCATGAGGCCGATCGCGATGAGGGCGTCCTGGACGACGTTGGTCTCCGGGACGGTCTGCTGGTCCAGCCAGCCGCCGGGGTCCGAGAACACGACGATGTCGCCCCGGTGGATGTCGAGCGGCCCGGGCGCGAGCTTGCTCACGAGCACGCGGTCGCCCTCGAGCAGGGTGTCGTGCATCGACGCGCTCGGGATGAAGAAGGCCTGCGCGAGGAACGTCTTGACCAGCCACGACAGCACGATCGCGCTGACGAGGATGATCGCGGTCTCCCGCAGGAAGGAGGTGACGGGTCCGCGCCGTCGCTCCTCGGACCTGCCGGCCGCCTCGTGGCCGGCAGGTGCTGCGTGCTGGTCCGTCACCGGATCACTCTCCCACGTCGTCGGACCCGCGCCCACACCCACGCGCCGGTGCGCACCGAACCTCCCCGGCACGACCGACGGGCGGCCACCCCTGTGAGGGGTGACCGCCCGTCGGCGTGCTGCGGAGGTCTCAGGCCTGCTTGGCCGGGACCGCGTCGCGCTTCTCCTTGATCTTGGCCTTCTTGCCGCGGAGGTTGCGCAGGTAGTACAGCTTCGCGCGACGGACGTCACCGCGGGTGAAGACCTCGATGGACTCCAGGGTCGGGGAGTGCACCGGGAAGGTGCGCTCGACGCCGACGCCGAACGAGACCTTGCGGACCGTGAAGGTCTCGCGGATGCCGTCGCCCTGGCGGGCGATCACGACGCCCTGGAAGACCTGGACGCGGGAGCGGTTGCCCTCGACGACCTTGACGTTCACCTTCAGCGTGTCGCCGGGGCGGAAGTCGGGGACGTCGGTGCGCAGCGAAGCCGCGTCGATCGAGTCGAGGATGTGGGACATCGTGTGTCGCTTTCCCGCCGTGCCACAGGTCACGCGCGTCATCGTCGGCGCCTGGGGCGCCGGGTGGCATGAGGTGCGGTGCGCGGCCGATCGCTCGGCGGGCCGTGGTCGCCTCCCCTGTGGCAGAGACGGGGCCGTCGGGCACCGACCGACAAGTGTGCCACAGACGAGGCCCGGCGGTCGAAACCGGGGCCGCTACTCCCCCGCCGGCACCGGCCCGTCGCCGCCCACGACCCACCCGAGGTCGGCCAGCACCGCGCGGTCGGCCTTGTCGAGGTCGCCCGGCGCGAGCCTCGCGAGCAGGTCCGGCCGGCGCGCGGCGGTGCGGGTGAGCGCCTGGTCGCGGCGCCAGCGCTCGACGCGGCCGTGGTGCCCGGACAGCAGCACCTCGGGGACCTCGAGGTCCCGCCAGGCCGGCGGCTTGGTGTACACGGGGTACTCGAGCAGCCCCGCGGCGCCGTGCGACTCCTCGACGAGCGAGTGCGGGTTGCCGACGACCCCCGGCAGCAGCCGGACGACGGCCTCGACGAGCACCATCGCCGCGACCTCGCCGCCGTTGAGCACGTAGTCGCCGATGGAGTACTCGCTGACCCGCACGCCCGGCCGGGACGCGTAGTGCGCCGCGACCCGGGCGTCGATGCCCTCGTACCGCCCGCAGGCGATCACGAGGTGCGCGTCGGCGGCCCACGCCTCCGCGTGCCGCTGGGTGAGCGGGGCGCCGGACGGCGTCGGCAGCAGCAGGTGGCTGCCCTCGGTCACCAGGTCGTCGAGGGCCGCGCCCCAGACGTCGGGCTTCATCACCATGCCGGCGCCGCCGCCGAACGGGGTGTCGTCGACGGTGCGGTGCCGGTCGGAGGTCCAGTCGCGCAGGTCGTGCACGCGCAGGTCGACCAGGCCGCTCGTGCGGGCCTTGCCCACCAGCGACAGGCCGAGCGGGCTCAGGTAGTCCGGGAAGATCGAGACGATGTCGATGCGCACGTCAGTCGTCGTCCCCCGCCGCGTCGCCGCGCGTCTCGTCGCTCACCACGAGGTTCGCCGCGTCCGACGCCAGCAGCCCGCCGGGCGGGTCCAGCACGACCCGGCCGCCGGGGACGTCCACGACCGGCACGATCGCGCGCACGAACGGCACCAGCGTCCGCGCGCCGTCGGGCTCCCGCAGCACCAGGGCGTCCTGCGCCGGCAGGTGCTCCAGACCGACGACTTCGCCGAGCAGCCGGCCGTCGACGTGCTCGGCGCGCAGCCCGGCGAGCTCGTGCGGGTACCAGGCGTCCTCGTCGTCGTCGGCGGTGCTCGCGTCGTCCGCGACCTCCACGACCAGGTCGACGCCCCGCAGCGCCTCGGCCGCGGTGCGGTCGGGCGCCTCCGCGAACGTGACGTACCAGCGCCCCTGCTGCTCCCGGGTGCGCGCGACCGTCAGCGGGCCGCGGTCGGCGGGCTCCGTCGCGAGCACCGCACCGGCCGCGAGGCGCGCCGCGGGGTCGTCGGTGCGCACGTCGAGGGCGACCTCGCCGCGCAGGCCGTGCGCGCGGCCGATCCGGGCGACCGTCAGCAGCATGGGGTTCCTCTCGGGGTGTCCGGCTCCAAGCCGGACCAGCGTACGGGTGCGGGCACGACGCAGGCCCGGCCCCTGCTCGGGACCGGGCCTGTGCCGGTGTCTCACCGGCCGGCGCGAGGCCGACCGGGTGCGCGGCTCACCGCCGGGCGACGTCCACGACGTCCACGCGGACCGGACCCTCGGACGACAGCGCGCCGACGACGGTGCGCAGCGCGCGGGCGGTCCGGCCGCCGCGGCCGATGACCCGCCCGAGGTCGTCCGGGTGCACCCGGACCTCGAGCAGGTCACCGCGGCGGAGCGTGCGGGCGTCGACCCGCACGTCGTCCGGGTGGTCGACGATGCCCCGGACCAGGTGCTCCAGCGCGTCGGCGAGCATCAGGCCTGCTCGTCCTCGGCCGGCGTCTCGTCGGCGGCCGGGGCCTCGGCGGCGGCGGCCTTCTTCTCGGACGCCTTGGCCTTGGCCTTCTCGGCGTCCGCGGCGACGGCGTCGACAGCGGCCTTCACGTCGGCCGGGGCGGCCTTGGTGCGCAGGGTGCCCTCGGCGCCCGGGAGGCCCTTGAACTTCTGCCAGTCGCCGGTGACCTTGAGGAGCGCCAGGACCTGCTCGGTCGGCTGGGCGCCGACGGACAGCCAGTACTGCGCGCGCTCCGAGGAGATGTCGATGAGCGACGGCTCCTCGGTCGGGTGGTACTTGCCGATCTCCTCGATGACGCGACCGTCACGCTTGGTGCGGGAGTCCGCGACGACGACGCGGTAGTACGGCGCCCGGATCTTGCCGAGACGCTTGAGGCGGATCTTGGTGGCCACGGTGTGGTCTTCTCCTGGATGTCTGCGAGGCGGCCGTCGCGGTTCGCACGTGGGGCATGCGGTCCGGTCCGGCCTGGAGGACACGGCATCGAGCGGGTAGAGGGGCCGCGCGCGCCGAGTACAGCAGGCCATTGTGCCAGACCGGCGCCGGTGCGGGCGACCCTGCGCGCGCGTGCCCCGGGTCACGCTGCTTCCCGCTCCACGACCCCTACCGATTCTCGCGGAACCACCCGCCGGATCGGGCGGGCTGGCGAGAATCGGGAGGGACCCGGCCGCCCGAGCGTGCCGACCCCGCCCGCCCGCGGGTCACCCGCGCCGGGTGCGTCGCCGCCGACCGCGCGCTGCCACGATCGCGCCATGACCGCCGTGGACTGGGAGACGCGCGAGGTGGAGGTCGCCGGGCGCCCCGTCACGGTGCGGGTCGGCCCCGAGGTCCCGGGGTCCACGCCCCTGGTGCACGTGCACGGGTTCGCGGTGTCGGGCCGGTACCTGCTGCCGACCGCCGCAGCGCTGGCCGACCGCGGCACGACGTACGTCCCCGACCTCCCCGGCCACGGCGCGAGCCCCGGGCCGAGGCCGCCGCTGTCCATCCCCCACCTCGCGGACGCCCTGCTCGGCACCCTCGACGCGCTGGACCTGGACCGGGTGGTGCTCGTCGGCAACTCGATGGGCGGCCCGGTGAGCCTGGAGGCCGCGCACCGCGCGCCGGACCGGGCCGCGGGGATCGTGCTCGCCTCCCCCGCCGGCGGCGCGCACAACCAGCCGCTGGCGCGCGCCGTGGTCCAGCTGCTCCGCGACTCGGTCCGCGAGGACGTCCGGATGGGCCGGTACTCGCTGCCGGACTACGCGCACTACGGCGCGGTGCCCGCGCTGGCGGCGTTCCGGGAGATGGTGCGGTTCCCGTCCCTGGAGCGGCTGCTGCGCACCCCGGTGCCGACCCTCGCGGTGGTCGGGTCGCGCGACCCGCTGATGCCGCCGCCGCACCGGGTGCGGGAGCTCGCGCACCTCGGGCCGGGGCACCTCACGGTCGTGGTCATCCTGGGCGCCGCGCACGCGATGAACTACAGCCACCCCGAGGAGCTCGCGCACGCGGTGCGGTGCTGGCTCGACGGGCGGCCGATCACGGACGACCCCGCGGCGCACGCCCGGACCCGGGTCCTGCAGGTGGCCCAGGGCGACGCGCCGGCCTGAGCCGCGCCGAGCCCCTCACGCCACCCGCGCCCCGCGCAGCACCACCGCCCGCGGTGCCGCGAGCACCCCGATGTCCTCCCGCGGGTCCGCGTCGTACACCACGAGGTCCGCGCTCTCCCCCTCGGCGAGCCCCGGCACCCCGAGCCACGCCCGGGTCCGCCACGACGCCGCCGCGACCACCTCGCGCGCGGGGAGCCCCGCCGCGACCAGCTCGGCCGCCTCGTCGGCGATCCGCCCGTGCCCGATCGTGCCGCCGGCGTCGGTGCCGACCAGGATCGGCACCCCGGCGTCGTGCAGGTCGCGGACGTGCGCGTACCGGCGCGCGTGCATCCGCCGCATCCGGGCCGCGTACGCCGGGTACCTCTCGGCCCGCCCGGCGATCTCCCCGAACTGGGCCACCTGCAGCAGCGTCGCCGTCACCGGGATCCCCGCGGCGGCGATCCGCGCGATGTGCCGGTCCTCCGCCCCCGTCGCGTGCTCGAGGCAGTCGACGCCCGCGTCCAGCAGCCCGTCGAGCGCCTCGGCGGAGAAGGTGTGGGCCGTGACCCGGGCCCCCGCCTCGTGCGCGACCCGCACCGCGGACGCCAGCACGTCGTCCGGCCACAGCGGCCGCAGGTCGCCGTCGGCGCCGAGGTCCCGGTCGATCCAGTCGGCGACGAGCTTGACCCAGCCGTCGCCCCGCGCCGCCTCCTCCGCCACGGCGCCCGGCAGCGCGTCGGCGGACGCGAGCTCCCGCCCGTAGTGCCGCAGGTACCGCTTGGGCAGCGCGAGGTGCCGCCCGGCGCGGATCAGCCGCGGCAGGTCCTCGCGGGCGTGCACCCACCCGGTGTCGGCGGGCGAGCCCGCGTCGCGGACCAACAGCACCCCGGCGTCCCGGTCGGCCACGGCCTGCGCCTCGGCGGTCGCCCGGTCGACGGCCCCCTCTGCGGCGAGCCCGATGTGGCAGTGCACGTCCACCAGGCCCGGGACCACCCACCCGTCGACCGACGTCCAGTCCCCGCCCGGCCGGTCGAACGTCAGCCGCCCGCCGATGACCCACGCCTCGCCGACGACCCGGTCGTCGTCCAGGACGACCGGGCCGGTCAGGTGCAGCACGTCCCCCATCCACGCCCCCTCGCGCGATCCGGGTCCGCGGCCGTCAGCGGCCGAGGAACTTCTGCAGGTCCTCGATGCTCGACGGGTCGAACGCGTCCTGCTGCTGCGGCGCGCCGCCGCCGATGCCGAACGCCGAGCCCTTCGCGGCGGGCGCGGCGGCCGGAGCGATGCCCGCGGCGCGGTCGGCGGCGGCCTTCTCCTGCTGCGCGCGCTTGGCCGGGTTGCCGGACTTGCCCTTCGCCTTCTTGGACGGGGCGACGCGGCCGCGGCCCTTCTTGCCCGTGCCCGGCAGGTTGCCCATACCGGGGATCGGCATGCCGCCGCCCTTGGCCATCTGCTGCATCATCTTCTGCGCCCCGGCGAACCGCTCCAGCAGGCCGTTGACGTCCGAGACCTCGACGCCGGAGCCGCGCGCGATGCGGGCGCGGCGGGAGCCGTTGATGATCTTCGGGTTGTCGCGCTCGGCCGGGGTCATCGACCGGATGATCGCCTCGACCCGGTCGACCTCGCGCTCGTCGAAGTTCTCGATGGCCTCGCGCATCTGCCCCATGCCGGGGAGCATGCCGAGCATCTTCTTCATCGAGCCCATGTTCTTCAGCTGCTGCATCTGCTGCAGGAAGTCCGCGAGCGTGAAGCCCTGGCCGGAGGCAAGCTTGCCCGCCATCTCCTCGGCCTGCTCGGCGTCGAACGCCCGCTCCGCCTGCTCGATGAGGGTGAGCACGTCACCCATGTCGAGGATGCGGGAGGCCATCCGGTCGGGGTGGAACACCTCGAAGTCGGTGAGCTTCTCACCGGTCGACGCGAACAGGATCGGCCGGCCGGTGACCGACGCGACCGACAGCGCGGCGCCACCGCGGGCGTCGCCGTCGAGCTTGGACAGCACGACGCCGGTGAACCCGACGCCCTCCTGGAAGGCCGTGGCGGTGGCGACGGCGTCCTGGCCGATCATCGCGTCGATGACGAACAGGATCTCGTCCGGGCTCACGGCGTCGCGGATGTCCGCGGCCTGTCGCATGAGCTCGGCGTCCACGCCGAGGCGGCCGGCGGTGTCGACGATGAGCACGTCGTGCTGGCGCGCCCGCGCGGTCGCCAGGCCCTCGCGGGCGACGGCGACCGGGTCGGCGCCGGCGACGACGTCGAGCTCGCTGCCCTGGTTGCCCGGGTGCGGCGCGAACACCGGCACGCCGGCCCGCTCGCCGACGACCTGGAGCTGGGTGACGGCGTTGGGGCGCTGCAGGTCGGCCGCGACCAGCAGCGGCGTGTGGCCCTGCGACTTCAGGTGCAGCGCGAGCTTGCCGGCGAGCGTGGTCTTGCCCGCGCCCTGGAGGCCCGCGAGCAGGATGACGCTCGGCGGGTTCTTCGCGAGGTGCAGCGGCCGGTTCTGGCCGCCGAGGATCGACACCAGCTCGTCGTTGACGATCTTGACGACCTGCTGCGCCGGGTTGAGCGCGCCCGAGACCTCGGCGGAGAGCGCGCGCTCCCGCACGGCGCCGGTGAACTGGCGCACCACCGGGACGGCGACGTCGGCGTCCAGCAGGGCGCGGCGGATCTCGCGCACGGTGGCGTCGATGTCCGCCTCGGACAGCCGCCCCTTGGAGCGCAGGTTCTTGAAGGTCGACGTCAGTCGGTCGGACAGGGTGGCGAACACCGCGCGATCCTCACGCTCTCTCGGCGGTCAGGGACGTCCCAGGGTACCCGCCAGCCGGGCCGACGCCCGCGCCACGAGGTCGTCGACGAGCTGGGCGCGCCACGCGGTCCACGCGGTGGGTCCGGCGGACGACGCGTCGGCCTCGGTGAGGGCCCGGAGCAGGGCGAGCAGGTCGGGACGGTGGTCGACCGCCGCGAGCAGCGCGTCGACCGTCGCCGGGTCGTCCGGGTCGGACCCGGTGGCGAGCTCGGACAGCGTCAGGTGCTCCCGCACCAGGCGCGCGACGTCGGCGGCGTCGTCCGGGCCGAACCCCATGCGGGCCACGACCGGGCCCGCCAGGCGCGCGCCCTCGACGGAGTGGTCCCCCGCCCCGGCGCGCTTGCCGATGTCGTGCAGCAGCGCGGCGACCAGCAGGACCTCCGGCCGGTCGACGGTCCGGCGCAGCCCGGCGGCGCGCGCGGCGGCCTCGACGAGGTGCCGGTCGACGGTGTGCCGGTGGATGGGCGAACGCTGGGGACGGTTCCGCACGCCGGCCCACTCGGGGATCCAGGTGGTGACCACGCCCGCGAGGTCGAGCGCCTCCCACACCGGCACCTGCGCCGGGCCGGTGGCGAGCAGCTGCACCAGGAGCGTCCGCGCGGCCTTCGGCCAGGGCTCGGGCAACGGCGGCGTGCGCTCCAGGCTGGTGACGGTGATGGGCGACAGCGTGAGCCCGGTGCGCGCGGCGGTCGCGGCGGCGCGCAGGGACAGCAGCGGGTCGGCCGCCGGCTGGGCGTCGGCCGCGAGCACCAGCTCGCCGTCGTGCTCGACCAGGCCCTCGCCGACGGTGCGCAGCCGCGGGGCCGTCCGCCGGCCGCGCACCAGCACCGGGCGCCGCGCCGGGCGGGCCAGGGCCTGGCGCGCGTTCCGGGCGGTGCTGTCCAGCGCGTAGGACACGACGCGGCCGGCCTCGGCCAGGCCGGCCAGCAGGTCGTCGCGGTCCCCCACGCCCAGCAGCTCGGCGACCTCGTCCTGGTCGGCGAGCAGCAGCCGGTTCGTGTGCCGCCGGCTGACGGTCTGCACGGCGTCGCGCACGTCGAGCAGGTGCGCGTGCGCGCGGTCGACGGCGCCGTGCGGGCGGTCGGTGAGCCAGGTCGCGGCCAGCGCGGACAGCACCACCGCGTCCCGGATGCCGCCGCGGGCCTCCTTGAGGTCCGGCTCGATCAGGTACGCGAGCTCGCCGTGCCGCTCCGCGCGCTGCCGGGTGGACGCCAGCAGCTCGGGCAGCCGGCGCCGGGCGGCGGACCGCCAGTCCGCCAGCAGGGCGGACCGGGCCCGGTGGATGATGCCGGGGTCGCCCGCGACGGGGCGCAGGTCGAGCAGGCCCACCGCGGCGGGCAGGTCCTTCGACGCGACCTGCCGGCACTGGGCCAGCGACCGCACCGAGTGGTCGAGGTCCAGCCCGGCGTCCCAGATCGGGTACCAGAGCCGGTCCGCGAGCGCCGCGAGCTCCTCGGCCGAGTGACCGCGGCCGTCGTGCACCAGCAGCAGGTCGAGGTCGCTGGCCGGGCTCGCGTCGCCGCGGCCCACGCTGCCGACCGCACCGAGCCCGATGCCCGGCGTCTCGCGCCCCTCGGTGGCGTCCTCCCACAGCTCGGCCAGGCGCCGGAGCACCAGGTCCGAGACCGCCTGCCGGCGCGCGGCGCCGTCGCCGTCCGGGCCGGACAGCCGCGCCGCGAGGTCGAGCCGCTCGACCCGGAGGTCCCGCACCCCCACGTGCTGGGGGTGCGGGACCTCCGGGGTCTCGCCGCCGGCCGTGCCCCCTGACGACCGTTCGTCGATCATGCTCGGGCGGACCGCCCGGTCACAGGGCCTCGGGCCCGTGCTCGCCGGTGCGGACCCGGGCGACGTCCTCGACCGGGACGACCCAGACCTTGCCGTCGCCGATCTTGCCGGTCTGCGCGGCCTTCACGATGACCTCGACGACACCGGGGGTGTCCTCGTCCGTGACCAGCACGTCGATCTTGACCTTCGGGACCAGGTCGACCGTGTACTCGGCCCCCCGGTAGACCTCGGTGTGACCGCGCTGGCGGCCGTAGCCGCTGGCCTCGCTCACCGTCAGGCCGCGGATCCCCGCCGCCTCGAGGGCGGACTTCACGTCGTCGAGCCGATGCGGCTGGATGACCGCCGTCACGAGCTTCGTCATGCCTTCACCTCCGTCACCACGCGGGCGCCGCCCAGCGTCTCGTACCCCGTCTCACCGTGCACGGCCAGGTCGATCCCGCCGACCTCGGCCTCCTCGCTGACCCGCCAGCCCATCGTGGCCTTCAGGATGAACCCGATGACCGCGGTCACCGAGCCGGAGAAGATCAGCGCCAGCAGGGCGATGACCACCTGGACCACGAGCAGCTTGACGCCGTCGCCGAAGAACAGGCCACCCTCGGCGGCCAGGAAGCCGATGCCGATGGTGCCGACGAGGCCACCCACCAGGTGGACGCCGACCACGTCGAGCGAGTCGTCGAAGCCGAACCGGTACTTCAGGCCGACCGCGAGGGCGCACAGCGCACCGGCGACCACACCCAGGATGATGGCGGTGACCGGACGCAGGGCACCCGCGGCCGGGGTGATGGCGACCAGACCCGCGACGACGCCGGACGCGGCACCGAGCGAGGTGGCGTGGCCGTCGCGGATCTTCTCCGTGATGAGCCAGCCGATCATCGCGGCGGCGGTGGCGGCGGTGGTGTTCACCCAGGCGAGGCCCGCGGTGCCGTCGGCGGTGAACGCCGAGCCCGCGTTGAAGCCGAACCAGCCGAACCACAGCAGCGCGGCACCCAGCATGACGAACGGCAGGTTGTGCGGGCGCATCGGCTCCTTGCCGAAGCCCTTGCGCCGGCCGACGATCAGCGCGAGCACCAGGCCCGCGATACCGGCGTTGATGTGCACGACGGTGCCGCCGGCGAAGTCGATCGGCGCGACCGTGGCCGCCCCGTCGGTGGTGCCGAAGAGCATCGCGGCGATGCCGTTCTCCGAACCGGACAGCGCGCCGCCGCCCCAGACCATGTGCGCCAGCGGGAAGTAGCTGAACGTCGCGAACAGCGCGGTGAACGCGACCCAGGTGCCGAACTTCACACGGTCGGCGATCGCGCCGGAGACCAGCGCGACGGTGATGATCGCGAACGTCACCTGGAAGGCGACGCCGACGATGACCGGCACGCCGTACCCGTCGATCAGGTACTCGCCGTTCTCGTCCCAGATCGCGCCCGACAGCCCGAACTGGTCGAACGGGTTGCCGAAAATCCCCGCGACGTCCGAGCCGTAGGACATCGACCAGCCCCAGAACACGTACACCACGGCGACCACCGCGATGCTGATGAACGACATCATCATCATGTTGAGCACGGACTTGCCGCGCACCATGCCGCCGTAGAAGAACGCCAGTCCCGGCGTCATGAGCAGCACCAGGGACGCTGACGTCAGCATCCAGGCTGTCGCTCCGGTGTCCAGATCCATGTGGAACGCCTCTCCCCTCGCCGGCCGGTCTGCCGGATCGGGGACCAGAGTCGTGCGCGGCCGTTTCGCGACGGCGCCACCGGTGTTACACCGGTGTGACGAGCGGTCCGCGCGCGTCAACATCGTGTTACGGGACGGCCCGCGTCTCAGGGGGCGGGACGCGGGCCGGTCGGCGGGGGCGGGGCGGGGCGCCCGCGGACGTCACCCCAGGATGCCGTCCACGAACTCCTCCGGGTCGAACGGCGCGAGGTCGTCCGGACCCTCGCCGAGCCCGACGAGCTTCACCGGCACGCCCAGCTCGCGCTGCACGGCGACGACGATGCCGCCCTTCGCGGTGCCGTCGAGCTTGGTCAGCACGATGCCGGTCACGCCGGCGACCTCCGCGAACACGCGCGCCTGGTTCATGCCGTTCTGGCCGGTGGTGGCGTCGAGCACCAGCAGCACCTCGGACAGCGGCGCGGTGCGCGTGATGACCCGGGTGATCTTGCCGAGCTCGTCCATGAGGCCGGCCTTGTTCTGGAGCCGGCCGGCGGTGTCGACCAGGACCACGTCGACGCCCTCGGCCGCGCCCTCCCGGACCGCCTCGAACGCGACCGACGCCGGGTCGGCGCCGTCGCGGTCGGAGCGGACCGTGCGCACGCCGACACGCGAGCCCCAGGTCTCGAGCTGGTCGGCGGCCGCGGCGCGGAACGTGTCCGCTGCGCCGAGCAGCACGGTGCGGCCGTCGGCGACGAGCACGCGGGAGAGCTTGCCCACGGTCGTGGTCTTGCCGGTGCCGTTGACGCCGACGACCAGGACGACCGCGGGGACGGTCACGCCGTCCTCCCCGGTCTGCGGGGCGGTCGACAGGGTGCGGTCGAGCGACGGGTCGACCAGCGCCAGCAGCTGCTCGCGGAGCAGGGCGCGGACCTGGGCCGGGTCCTTGAGCCCCTGGACGCGGGCCCGGGTGCGGATCGACTCGACCAGGTCGGCGGACGGGCCGGCGCCGACGTCGGCGAGCAGGAGCGTCTCCTCGAGCTCGTCCCAGTCGTCCTCGGTCAGGTGGTCGCGGGACAGCACCTGGAGCATGCGGGCGCCGAGCGGCGAGCCCGAGCGGGCCAGGCGGTCTCGGAGCCGGGTGAGCCGGCCGGCCGTCGGGGCGGGGACCTCGAGCGCGGGGGCGGTCGCGGCGTCCTCGGGCGCCGGGGCGCCGGGCGCGGTCGGCGCCTCGGGGACCGTCGCCTCGGGGGCCGGCCGCTCGAGCGTCGAGGTGCCCGTGCCGGAGCCCCCCGCGGGGCGCTCGTCGGTCCGGTCGCGGTCGCCCGCGTTCCGGCGCCGCTGGAGGACGGCCGCGCCGCCGCCGAGGATCGCCAGGGCCGGCACGCCGACGAGGAGCAGGTTCAGGAGGTCGTTCGAGTCCACCGGGACAGTCTGTCAGGCGGACGGGCCGGGCGCGGCGCGGGTGCGGCGCCGGTCAGGCGTCGCCGCGCTGCGGCGGGACCGTCGGCGGCGGCGTCGCGGGACCGGCGACGCTCGCGGCCGGGGCCGGCCGGGCGGCGGC
>NZ_JAHVCI010000035.1:0-44416 GCF_019265565.1 Cellulomonas sp. PS-H5 | reverse complement strand
TCGTGCCCGGCGTGCCCGCCGCCGTCCCGCCCGCGGGTGCGGCCGTCACGGCCCCGTCGGTCGCGAGCCCGGCCCGGACCCTCCCGCGCACCGGGTCCGAGGCCGGCCCGGCGCTCGCCGTCGCCGCGGGCCTGCTGCTCACCGGTGCCGCCGCGGTCGGCGCCCGCGGCCTCGCCCGGTCGCGCCGCGGACGGGCGTGACGGTCCTGCCGGCCGCCCCCTAGAGTCCGCAGACAGCACCACTGCGGCGGGAGGACCACCGATGGCCAGGACGCGGCGCCCGAGCACCCGGCCCGCCCGGACGACGATCGCCGACATCGCCCGGCACGCCGGGGTCTCCCCCACCGCGGTGTCGTTCGCCCTGAACGACCGCCCCGGCCTCAGCGACGAGACCCGGCAGCGCATCCTCGACGCCGTCGCCGAGCTGAACTGGCGCCCGAGCATCGCGGCCCGCGCGCTGACCGGGATGCGGTCCGACACCGTCGGCCTCGTCGTCGCCCGGCCCGCGCGCACGCTCGGCATCGAGCCGTTCTTCGCCCAGCTCACCTCGGGCCTGCAGGCCCGGCTGTCGACGCACGTGGTCGCGCTGCACCAGCTCGTGGTCGAGGACGTCGCGGCGGAGCTCGAGGTGTACCACCGGTGGGCCGCGGAGCAGCGGGTCGACGGCCTGGTGCTGGTGGACCTGGAGCGGGGCGACCCCCGGCCCGAGGCGGTCCGCGGCCTCGGGGTCCCGGCCGTCGTGCTCGGCGGCACCGGCGAGCCCGGGCCGCTCCCCGCGGTGTGGGTCGACGACTACGCGGCGATGGCGCAGATCGCCGAGCACCTGGCCGGCCTCGGCCACCGGCGGATCGGGCACGTCGGCGGGATCCCGGCGTACGAGCACTCGGTCCGGCGGGTCGCCGCCCTGCACGACGCCTCGCGTCGGCTCGGCATCATGGTCGACCACGAGGACACCGACTACTCGGAGCGCGCCAGCGCGGCGGCGACCCGGCTGCTGCTGGACCGCCCCGAGCCGCCGACGGCGATCGTGTACGACTCCGACGTCGCCGCGCTGGCCGGCCTCGGCGTCGCGTCGACACTCGGGGTGCGGGTGCCGGACGACCTGTCGGTCGTGTCGTTCGACGACTCCGAGCTGGCCCGCCTCGTGCACCCGGCGCTCACGGCGCTGACCCGGGACACCCACGCGCTCGGGATGCTGGTCGCCGACACGCTGCTGGACGTCGTCGCCGGCCGGGAGGTCCCGCCGGTGGTGGTCGCGCCCGGCCCGGTGCTCACGCCGCGGGCGAGCACCGCGGCACCCCGCTGAGCGCGACCCATCGGACTCTTGTGCTGCGGGACGGCCCTCGCTAGCGTCGCTAAAGCGCTTTAGGGCATCCGCCCTGGGCGCTGCTCCCCCAGGACCACCGACGAAGGAGTCGACGTGCGCCCGATCCGAGCCCTGCTCCGCCGAGCCCCCGCTGCCCTCGCGCTCGTCGCGTCCGCCGCCCTGCTGCCGGCCGGCCCCGCCGCCGCCGCACCGCCGGGCGAGCCGCGCACCCCCCGCGTGATCGCCTACTACCAGACCATCTACGAGACCGAGGCGGACGGCCGGCGCTACGTCGACCCCACCCCGCTGACCGGCGCCGTCACGGACGTCAACCTCGGCGCGATCCACCTCAACGACGACGGCTCCCTGCACGTCAACGACATCACCGCGGACCACCCCGAGCTCGCGCCCATGTGGGCCGACCTGGCCGCGATGCAGGACGCGGGGGTCGCGGTGCACGCGTTCGTCGGCGGCGCCGCCCCGGGCACCTACCGGAACCTCGCCGAGGACTTCGACCGGTTCTACCCGCTGCTCCGGGACTTCCTCGTCGAGCACGACCTCGACGGCGTGGACCTCGACATCGAGGAGCCCTTCCCGCTGGCGGACACCATCCACCTCGTCGAGACACTGCGCGGCGACTTCGGCCCCGACTTCGCGATCACGCTCACGCCCGTCGCGGCCGACCTCGCCGGCCGGACCAGCTTCTCCGGCGGGTTCTCCTACGCGGAGCTCGAGGCCGCGGTCGGGCACGAGATCGACTGGTACAACACGCAGTTCTACTGCGGCTGGGGCGACCTGCGGACGACCGCCGCGTTCGAGGCGATCCTCGCCAACGGCTTCACCGCGGACCGCGTGGTCGCCGGGACGGTGACGAACCCCGGCAACTGCGGCGGCTGGGTCGAGCCCGAGGTGCTCGACGCGGTGCTCACCGAGCTGGTCACGGAGCACCCGACGCTGGGCGGGGTGTTCGGCTGGGAGTACTTCAACTCCCTCGGGCGCGACGGCGGCGGACGCGAGACGTGGTTCTCGCACGTGCGCGACGTGCTCCGCGCGCCGGCGACGGTCGAGCCCGGGGCGATCGCCGTCGAGCACGGGACCGTCGCGCCCGGTGGGGCGCAGACCGTGCTGGGGCGGGGGTTCGTGCCCGGCGAGGAGGTCGCGCTCACCGTGGCCGGGCCGGCGGTGGGCGGCGCGGCGGTGGGCGGTGCGGCGGCCGACGGCGCGGCGGCGGACGGCACGGCGACGGACCTCGCGACGGCGACCGCCGACCCGGAGGGGGCGTTCCGGCTCGGGTTCGTGGTCCCGGCCGACGCCGTGCCGGGCGCGTACACGGTGACCGCGACCGGAGCGGGGGGCACGGCGCGGGCCGCGTACACCGTGTCTGCCGCCCCGGCGCCGGACCCCGACCCGGGCGACGGCGCTCCGGGCCCCGGTGACGGCGTGCTCGACCCGGGCGGCGAGGCGCCGGGTGCCCGCGTCGCGCCCGGCGCCGGCCCCGCCGCCTCGGGCGCCGACCCCGCCGGTCGACTCGCACGCACGGGCATCCCGGCGGGTGCGTGGCTCGCCGTCGCCGCCGCGCTGGTCGCCGCGGGGACGACGCTCCTGCGCCGCGCCCGCCGCCCCGAAACCGCCTGACCGCCGGACCCCGCGGATCTCGCCGGACCTCGCCGAGATCGGTGGTTCTCGCCGAGATCGGTGGATGCACGCACCGATCTCGAGCGAAGGCACCGATCTCGGCGCCCGCGTCTGCGGCGGCGGACCCGCCGCGGCCGCCAGGCCCGGTCGGGTCAGGGGTGCGGGGCCACCAGGAGCTCCAGCTGGGCGAGGTGGCCCGGTGGCCCGACGAGGACGAGGCGGACCTCGCCGAGCGGAGCCGGGGTGTCCAGCACGAACGGGCGGAGCTGGCCCGGCCACGGGAACTCCTCCCCGGTGCGCTCGTCGAGCACGCGCCACGTGCCGGACGCCGCCTCGCGGGCCTCGAGCCGCCACGCCGTCGGCGCGGTCGCGCCGTCCGGTGCCGACGTCAGGGTGTAGGCGACCAGTGGCGCGCCGCTCTCGGCGGCGCGGAACCCGGACGCCTCGGCCGCGGGACTCGGGGGCACCGTCCCCGGCGACCAGGTCAGCGCGCCCTTCCCGTCCAGCACCGCGGCGAGGTCGACCGCCGACCCGAGGTCGTCGTCGCTCAGCCCGGGCACCGCCCCACCCGCACCGCGCCACGGTCCGCCGCCGTCGGCCGGCGCCGTCGCGTCGCGCCACGGTGTGGGCACCCGGGTGACGCCGGGCCACCCCGCGCCCCAGCGCGACGGCTCCGGGCCGGTCGTGAACCGCAGGGTCGTCCCGCCGAGCAGGTCGCCGTGCGCGACCCACGGCTCCGTCACCGGACGGCCCCCGACCGTCAGGCCGTGCACGTACGGCGCCTCCCGCCCGGCGTCCGGCGCCTCGACCACGAGGTCGCCCGACGGGTGGTGCACGACGGCCCGGCGGAACAGGGGCGTCCCGATCGCCCACCGGTCGGTGCCGGCCTGCAGCGGGTACAGCCCGAGCGCGGACAGCAGGTACCAGGCGGACATCTCCCCGTTGTCCTCGTCGCCGTGGTAGCCCTGCCCGATCTCGCTGCCGGTCCACAGCCGGTCGAGGACCTCCCGCACCACCTCCTGGGTCCGGTCGGGCCGACCCGCGGCGAGCCACACGTACGGGATGTGGTGCGAGACCTGGTTGCTCTGCCCGAGCTGCCCCAGCCGGACGTCGCGCGCCTCCACCATCTCGTGGATCACCTGCCCGTAGCCCCCGGGGCGGTCGGCACGCTCGGGGGTCGCGAAGAACCGGTCGAGCACCGTGGCGAGCCCGTCGGGGCCGCCGTGCGCCGCCGCGAGGCCGGCCGGGTCGTGCGGGGCGTGGAAGGCGAAGTTCCACGCGTCGGACTCGGTGTAGTCGCCGCCCCAGTCCCGCGGGTCGAAGCCGGCCGGGTCGGCGAAGGCCCCGGACCGGTCCCGCGCCCGGAAGAACCCGGTCGCCGGGTCGAGCAGGTGGACGTAGCCGCCGCCGCGCTGCGCGAGGTACGCCGCCTCGTCGGCGAGCGCCCGGCGACGCGCGGGTGGCGTGCCCGGGTCCTCGGCGAGGCGGCGCGCCATGCCCGCGAGCGCCGCGTCGTTCACGCAGCCCTCCAGGTGCCAGGAGACGCTCTCCTCGACGTCGGCCGGCACGTACCCGTGCACCAGCGCGTGCGCCTGGCCCTTGCGGCCGACCCCGGGGCCGGCGGGCAGCGCGGTGGCGTTCCGCAGCCCGGCGTCGTAGGTGCCGAGCGGGTCGCGCAGGCCGACGCCGCGCGCGTGCAGGTCGGCGAACGCGACGTCCGAGGAGGTGCCGGTCATCAGGTCCGCGTACCCCGGGGACGACCAGCGGGCGACCCAGCCGCCCTCGCGGTGCTGCTGCACGAACCCGTCGGCCAGCTCGGCGGCGATCTCCGGGTGCAGCAGCGCGTACGCCGGCCAGCAGGTGCGGTACGTGTCCCAGAAGCCGTGGTCGACGTACACCCGGCCGGGCAGGACGGCGGCGCCGGTGCGCTCGGCGGTCGACGGCCCGGCAGGCGCGGCGACCGGCGACGCGTGCCACGGCTCAGGCGCGCCGGGTCGGCCCGCGTCCTCCCACTGCGACGACGGGTACAGGTTCAGCCGGTACAGGCCGCCGTACAGCGTCGCGCGCTGCGCCTCCGTCGCGCCCTCGACCTCCAGCACGGCGAGCCGCTGCTCCCACGCCGCCCGCGCCTCCTCCTCGACCTCGGCGAACGTCCGGTCGGCCAGCTCGAGCCCGAACGTGTGCCAGGCCTGGTCGAGGCCGATGAACGACGTGGTGACGCGGAGCTCCACCACGGGGTCGTCGCCGAGGTCGAACGTCGCCGCGCGCGCGTGCGGCCGGTCGCCCGCGGCGGGACGCACGGCCCGCGGGGCGCGCGCGAACCGGCCGACGACGTACATCCGGCTGCGGCCCACGGACAGCCCGCTGCCGGTCTCGACCCAGCCGGTGAGGACGCCGTCCGGGTCGACCGCCAGGTCGAGCGGCCCGTCCGGTCCGGCGCCCTCCGTGCTCACCGCGTCGACCACCACGTGCCCCGTGGTCGACCCGGGCGGGAAGGCGAACCGCAGGACGCCGCCGTGGTCGGTCGGCGTCACGTCCGCCCGCAACCCGCCGTCCAGGGCGACGCCGTAGTGGTGCGGGCGGGCCAGCTCGTCGTCGTGGTCGAAGGCCGCCGCCCGGGCGGCGAGCGACGCATCCGGCTCCCGGTCGCCGGCCACCGGGTGGAACGCGACCTGGTTCCGGTCGCCCATCCAGGGGCTCGGCTGGTGCGACACCGCGACGCCGTGCAGGCGCGGCCGGTTGTCGGGGCCGTTGTGCCCGGCCCAGGAGTACAGCCACCGGTCGGTGGCGCCGTCGGTCAGCGGGGTCCAGGACACGAAGCCGTTCGGGACCGAGGTCGCCGGGAAGGTGTTGCCCCGCGAGAAGGCGCCGCTGGCGTGCGAGCCGCGCCGGGTGTCCACCTCGCCGACGAGGCCACGCCGCACCGGCTCGTCCCGGACACCCAGCGCGACGTGGTCGAGCCAGGCCTCGACCGGGCCAGCACCGGCCACGGTCACCGCGAGCGCCCGGACCCGCCGCCCCGCGAGGGCGCCAAGCGCGACGCGAACCAGGTTCCAGTGGTCGGGCAGCAGGATCCGGGCGCTCGCCTGACCGTCCGCCGACACGGGAGCGCCGTGCTGGTCCGTGAGCGGGTGCGCGTCGGACCAGGTCCCGTCGTCCAGCTGCGCGGCGACGGCGACCGCGGTCGACCGGTAGGAGAGGTCGGCGTCGAGCACGGGGCAGACCGCCCAGCGCAGCTCGGTGCCGGCCTCGACCTCCACGTCGAGCCCGTCGAGCAGCACCCGGCGGCGCGGCGCCCCGGCGGTCCCGCCGTCGTCGACGGTGATCCGGAGCGCCCGGGTCCCCGTGAGGCCGACGCCGGGCCTGCCCGCGGGGACGTGCGCCGGGCCCGCGCCGACCTCGACGTGCAGGCCGCCGTCCGGCCCGGCGCCGCTGGCCGCGTCCTTGGGCGGCAGCGGGTCCCCGGCGGCGAAGCCCGTCCCCGCGTCTACCCGCGCCAGCGCGTACCCGTGCCCGGACTCGCCGCACGGCGGCGCGGCGTCGTGCGACCGGTCTGGCGCCGGGGCACGGTCTGGCACCCGCCCGGCCCGCGCCGTCACGCCGGCCCGCCCTCGACCACCGCGACGGCCCCCTCGGGCACCGCGATCCGCGGCGGCGCCCCGGCGACCGCGCGCTCCAGCCACGCCGCGAAGAACGGCGACCCCGGCGCGGTGTCCGAGCGGCGCACGAGGCCGTCCGCGCTCAGCACCGTCAGCACCTCGCGCGCCCCGGGGGCCCGGGCGGCGGCCGACACCCCGGACTCCCGCAGCCCCGCGACGGTCTCGGCGACCGCCCGCCCGAGCGGCTTCACCCGGCGCTCGGCGTCGAGCAGGCCCAGGGTGTACTCCAGCTCGGGGAAGTCGGCGAGCGACCGGTCCACGTCGTGCGAGCACCACCACGTCACGCCCCACAGCATGTCGTGCTCCGCGGCGCGGCGCAGCGTCTCCTCGGCGAACCCGGCGACCCGGTCCGGCCCCAGGTGCGGCTCGGGCGCGCCGACCTCCTGGAGCCAGGTCGGTCGGCCGGGCGGGCCCCAGGCGGCGGCGAGCTCCAGGAGGTACCGGGCGAACCAGTCGTGCGCCGGGTGCTCCGGCGGGAAGTGCGCGGCGACGCCCGTGAACACCCAGGAGTGCACGGTGGTGACGTCGCCGATCCCGACGGCGTGCGCGGGCGTGACCGCGCTGTCGTCGACGAACCACACGTCGTCGTCGAACGAGTGCGCGTGCATCCGGCCGGGCGCGGAGCCCGCGGCGGCGGCGAGCAGCCGGCCGAGCCACGCCTCGGCGGTCGCCGGGTCGAGCGGCTGCGGATCGGGGTGCCGGCGCTTGGCGAACTGGTTCGTCTCGTTCCCGACGGTCAGCCCGAGGAACGCCGGGTGCCCGGCCAGCGCGCCGCCGAGCGCCCGGACCAGCCGCTCCTGCGCGTCGACCACGTCCGGGTCGGTGAACAGGCCGCGCCGGTGCCAGGAGAGCAGCCAGGCCGGCAGGAAGTCGTACGACGACAGGTGGCCCTGCAGCACGTCCACGCTCGCGTCGAGGCCCGCGGCGGCGGCCGCGTCGACGACCGCGACCACGTCGGCGACCGCCCGCTCCCGGATCATCGTCCGGTTCGGCTGGAGGACCTCCCACAGCGGGAGCACCCGGACGTGGTCCAGGCCCAGCGCGGCGATCGAGTCCAGGTCCCGCCGCACGTCGTCCAGGTCGAGGTCGTGCCAGGAGTGGAACCAGCCGCGGCTCGGCGTGTAGTTCGCGCCGAACCGCAGGCCCGCGCCGCCGGTGCCGGCCGCGGTCACTCGGCCGCCACCCGCAGCGTGACGACCTGGAACGGCCGGAGCGCGAGGGCGACCGGCCCCTCCGTCCCGTCCCGTCCCTGAAGCGCCGCCGGCAAGTCGAGCGGCCGCTCCAGCAGGTCGCACTCCCGGACCACGCCGGCGGGGAGCGCCAGCCGGGCGACCCCGCGGCGTCCCTCGGCCTCGTAGAGCCGGACGACGACGTCGCCGGAGCGGTCGTCGGCCAGCTTCACCGCGGACAGGACGGCGGTCCCCTCCGCGACGCGCGCCAGCGGCGCGACCACACGCTCGACCCCCGCCTCGTCGGAGGCCGCGCCCGGCACCGGGCGCAGCGGCACGCTCAGCCCCCACCCCTCGCGCACCGCGTCCCGGACCTCGGCGCCCGGCGCGATCGCGTACGCGAACTCGTGCCGGCCCCGGTCGGTGTCCGGCTGCGGAAACTGCGGCCCGCGCACGAGCGACAGCCGGACCGTCGTGGTCGTGCCACCCCCGTCCCGGGCGTCGCGCCGCACGTCGTGGCCGTAGCTGTCGCGGTTGACGACCGCGACGCCGTACCCCGGCTCCGCGACGTGCACGAACCGGTGCGCGACCACCTCGAACCGCATCGCGTCCCACGACGTGTTCTCGTGCACCGCGCGGCGGTGGTGGCCGAACTGGGTCTCGAACGCCGCGTCGAGCGCGTGCACGTCCAGCGGCACGGCGACCTTCAGCAGCCGCTCCCGCTCCTGCCAGTCGACCTCGGTGCGCAGGTCGAGCCGCCGCGCGCCCGGCCGCAGGGTGACGTCCTGCACGACGGTCGAGGTGCCGAACGACCGGTGCACCCGCACCGTCGCCGCGTCCGGCCCGTCGAGCACCTCCACCGCGTCGGCCGACGTCAGGTCCTCGACGACGTTCCGGTAGTACCGGTCGACGTCCCACGCGTCCCACATCACCGGGAAGTCCGGGTGCACCTGGAGCAGGTTGGCCCGGGCGCCGGGCGGCAGCACCTCGCGGTCCGCGACCAGGTCCCGCAGGCCCGCGACCAGGCCGTCGGCGTCGACCTCGACCCGCAGCAGCCCGTTGTCGAGCACGGTGCCGCCGCCG
This sequence comes from Cellulomonas sp. PS-H5, assembly GCF_019265565.1. Classification (NCBI taxonomy): domain Bacteria; kingdom Bacillati; phylum Actinomycetota; class Actinomycetes; order Micrococcales; family Cellulomonadaceae; genus Cellulomonas; species Cellulomonas sp. PS-H5. The sequence goes on along the minus strand of NZ_JAHVCI010000035.1, from coordinate 35,565 downwards.
GGCGCGGTCGCCACCGCGACGGAGCCCTCCTCGGCAGCACGCCCCGCCCCGAGGGCCGGCACGCCGGCGCGGTCGTGCGGCGCGGCGTTGAACGCGAGCGCGCCGCCCACCCCCGCCGCGGCCGCGAGCGCGCCGGTCGCCCGGTCCACCAGCACCGTCAGCCGGTCCCGCATCGCCGCGTACTGCTCGGCCGCCTCGCGGTGCACCCACCCGATCGAGGTGCCCGGCAGGATGTCGTGGAACTGCAGCAGCAGGTGCTGCTTCCAGATCGCGTCCAGCTCGTCGTACGGGTAGTCGACCAGCCCGCGGGCCGCGGCGGTGGCGGACCACAGCTCGGCCTCGAACAGCAGGCGCTCGCCCCGGCGGTTGCCCTGCTTGGTCGCGACCTGCGACGTGAACGTGCCGCGGTGCAGCTCCAGGTACAGCTCGCCGACCCAGACGGGGGCGTCCGGGTACTCCGCCTCGGCGGCCTCGAAGAACGCGGTCGGCGTCTCGACGGCGACCCGGGGCGACCCCTCGAGGTCGGCGGTGCGCCGGGCGCGGGCCAGCATCTCGCGCGTGGGACCGCCGCCGCCGTCGCCCCAGCCGAACGGGGCGAGCGACCGGGTGGCCCGGCCCTTGTCCCGGAAGTTCCGCGACGCGTGCGCGAGCTGGCTGCCGGACAGCTCGGCGGCGTAGGTGTCGATCGGCGGGAAGTGCGTGAACACCCGGCTGCCGTCGATCCCCTCCCAGCGGAACGTGTGGTGCGGGAACGGGTTGACCTGGTTCCAGGAGATCTTCTGGGTGAGGAACCACCGGGACCCCGACAGGTGGATGAGCTGGGGCAGCGCGGGCGAGTAGCCGAACGAGTCCGGCAGCCACACCTCGCGGGTCTCGATGCCGAAGGTGTCCAGGAAGTACCGCTTGCCGTGCACGAGCTGCCGCGCCAGCGCCTCGGAGCCCGGCATGTTCGTGTCGGACTCGACCCACATGCCGCCCACCGGGACGAACCGGCCGCCCTCGACGTGCTCCCGGACCCGCGCGAACACCTCGGGCCGGTGCTCCTCGATCCACGCGAACTGCTGCGCCGAGGACATCGCGAACACCAGGTCCGGGTCCTCGTCCAGCAGGTTGACGACGTTCGACGCGGTGCGCGCCACCTTGCGGACCGTCTCCCGCACCGGCCAGAGCCAGGCGGAGTCGATGTGCGCGTGCCCGACGGCCGAGATCCGGTGCGCGGACGCGGCGGCCGGGCGGCACGCCACCTCCACCAGCTCCGCGCGCGCCGCGGCGGCGGTGCCCGCGACGTCCGCGAGGTCCAGCGCGTCGAGCGACCGCTCCAGCGCGCGCAGCACCTCGTGCCGCCGCGGGTCGCCGACCGCGAGCTCCCGCGCCAGCTGGTCCAGAACCTCCAGGTCCTGCACCAGCTCCCAGACGTCCTGCTCGACCACGCACACGTCGGCCCGCGCCAGCCGGTAGAGCGGGGCGTCGCCGGCGGTCGCCTTCTCCCCCAGCGTCGTCGGCCGGAACGGGTCGTACCCGAGGATCAGCGGGTTCGCCGCGGCCTCGACGTAGAGGTCGACCGCGTCCCCGTCGACCGGCACCCAGACGTTGCGGGGGTTGAGCCCCTTCACCACCGACCCGTCCGGGCGGTAGACCAGGCCCTCGGCCTGGAAGCCCGGCGAGTGGTCCTCCCACCCGAGGTCGACCACGAGCTCGACCCGCCGACCGGCCGCCTCCGCGGGCACGGTGCCGGTCAGGTGGAACCAGGTGGTGCCCCACGCCGGCCCCCACGGGTCGCCGACGCGGAACGGGCGGTAGTCGACGTCGGCCCCGCGCCGCGGGCCCGGAAGGGCGTGCGCCGGGTCGACCGGCTCCCCCTGCCCGCCGGCGACGTGCCAGGCCTCGACGTCGAGGGTGCCGACCGTGCGGAAGACGGCGGGGCGGAGGCGGTGGGCGAGGACGCGCTCGAGGCGCCCCTCGACGAGGGTGCGGTCGTCGTGCACTGGGGTGGTCCTTCCGGGGTGGAGCGGGCGTGCGGGATCGCGGAGGTGGGTGGGGGCGGCGCGCGTCAGCCCTTGATGGCGCCCTGGTCGACCCCACGGAAGAAGTACCGCTGCAGGACCGCGAAGAAGATCACGATCGGGATGAACGCGATCATGGTCCCGGCGGCGATCACGCGGGGGTTGGCGGAGAACGTGCCGGACAGGTACTGCAGGCCCACGGTGAGCGTGAACTTGTCCGGCGTGGTGAGGACGATCAGCGGCCACAGGAAGTCGTCCCAGGCGCCGATGAACGCGAAGATCGTGACGACGGCGAGCATGCCCTTGGCGTTCGGCAGGCCGATCCGCCAGAACCGCTGCCAGACGTTCGCGCCGTCGACGATGGCGGCCTCGTCCAGCTCCTTCGGGATCGCGAGGAACGCGGTCCGCATCAGCAGCACGTTGAGCATCCCGACGGCGCCCGGCAGGGCCACCCCCAGCAGGGAGTCGGCCAGGCCGATCTGCCGGATCGTCAGGTACTGCGCCACGATCGTCGCCTCGCCGGGCAGCAGCATCGTCGCGAGCATCGCGCCGAGCAGCAGCTTGCGGCCGCGGAACTGCAGCCGGGCCAGGGCGTAGCCGGCCATCGTGGTGCCGATCGCGTTGCCCAGGACGACGATTCCCGCGACCACGAGCGAGTTCCGCATGAAGCCGAGGATCGGGACGGTCTGCGCCGCCTTGACGTAGTTGCCGAGCGTCGGCTCCTGCGGGATCAGCACCGGGGTGGCGGTGTAGATGTCCTCGCCCGGGCCCTTGAGCGACGTCGAGAGCTGCCACAGGAACGGCCCCACCGTGATGACGAGGACGAGCAGGAGCAGCAGGTAGCGGACGACCAGCTCGCGCCGGCCGATGCTGGAGAACCCGCGGCCGCGGCGCCGGCGGGGCGCGGGCGTGCGCGTGGCGACCCGCGGCGCGGGCGCGCTGACGGTCGGTGCGGCCATCGCCCTCACCCGGCCTTCCGGTTGATGCGGGCGATGAGCAGCAGCGGCCCGAGGGTGATGAGGAACAGCAGGATCGACAGCGCCGAGGCGTAGCCGAGGTTCCCGTTGAACCCGCGGGCGTACATCTGGATGAGCATGACGACGGAGACGTTCGCCCCGCCGATGCCGCCGGTCCCGTTGGTGAGGATGAACAGCTCGGAGAACACCCGCAGGGCCGAGACCGTGATGAGCACGGAGACCAGCAGCATGGTGTTCCGGACGCCCGGGACCGTCACGCTCCAGAACCGGCGCCAGGCGGACGCGCCGTCCACCGCGGCGGCCTCGTGCAGCTCGCGGCCGACCCCGCCCAGGGCGGACAGGTAGATGATCATGTAGTAGCCCAGCCCCTTCCAGATGGTGAGGCTGATGGCGCTGAACAGGATCAGCCAGCGGTCCGTGAGGAACGGGATCGACTCGGTGATGATGCCGAGCTGCTTGGCCATCCCGTTGATCACGCCGCGGTCGTCGAGCATCCAGCCCCACATGAGGGCGACCACGACCGCCGAGGCCACCACCGGGGTGTAGAAGGCGGTCCGGAAGAACGAGATGCCGGGGATCTTCTTCTCGACCAGCAGCGCCAACGCCAGCGGCACCAGCAGCAGGAACGGCACGCAGACGAGCATGTAGACGATCGAGTTGAGCAGCGCCGTCGTCAGCTGGTCGTCGCCGATCATCCGGCTGAAGTTGGCGAACCCGACGAACTCGCCGCCGCTGAGCGGCTTCACGTTGGTGAACGCGAGCATGACGCCGTTGATCGACGGCCAGAGGTTGAACGCCAGCAGGAACACGACGGCGGGCAGGCAGAGCAGCCACGGCGCGAACCACGCGTGGGTGCGGGTCGCCCCGGTCGCCCGGACCCGCCGGCCGCGAGGGCCGGCGGGCGCGGGGACCGAGGCGGCGGTCGCCTCGGGTGCGGTGGTCATGGCGGACCGGTCAGTCGGCCAGCAGCTGGTTGCACTTGGCGACCGCGGCGTCGAGGGCCTGCTGCGCCGTGATCTGCCCGGCGATCGCCGCCGCGACCTGCTGGTCGAAGTACGTGGACATGGCCTCGGTGACCTCGACCGGCTGGAGCACCTCGGCGTCCGGCAGGCCGGTGAACGCGATCACCTTGGCGTCGCCCTCGGCCGTGCCGTCGCTCTCGGAGAACGACGGGTTGTCCTGCGACGCGACCGTGGACGGGAAGATGCCCGACACCAGCTCGGCGAACGCCTCCTGGTTCTCGGCGTTCGTGAGGAAGCGCGCGAGCGCCAGCGCGGCGGGCAGGTTCTTCGACGCGGCGGGCACCGAGACGCCCTGCACGTACATCGGGGTGATCCCCATGTACGGCGACGGCACGATCGTCCCCTCCAGCGACGGGTTGTTCTCGAGGACGCCGGCGATGAAGTTCCCGCCGCCCGTCGACCACGCGGCCTCGCCCTTGGTGAACAGCTCGCTGGTGCCGAGGTAGGCGTCGGTCAGCACGTCCTGGGGCATGAGCCCGTCGGCGTAGGCCTCGGCGTACCGCTCCACCAGGGCGACCGCCTCGGGGCTGTTGAACACGAACTCCTCGCCGTCGTCGGACAGCACCGGGATGCCGTTCGACACCAGGTCGTTCATGCCGGGCTTGCGGCTCATCAGGTACGCGCCGGTGGCGTCCTTGAGCGTCCGGGCCTGCTCGACCAGCTCGTCGAAGCTGGTCGGCGGGTCGGCGGCGTCGAGCCCGCCGGCCGCCATCATGTCGGCGTTCCAGTAGTTCAGGTCGGTCGTCAGGTACCAGGGGTAGCCGTACGTGCCGTCGAGCCCCGCGAACGCGTACGCGCCGAGGCCGCCCTCGACGTACGTCGCCGCCAGGTCGTCCTCCACCTGGCCGAGGTCGAGCAGCACCCCCTCGCGCGCCAGCGGCAGCGCCATGTCCGGCGGGAGGTTGGTGACGTCGGGGAGCTCGCCGGCCGTCGCCTGGGACAGCACCTTCTCGGAGTAGCCCTCGCCGGGCTGGTCGAGCCAGGTCACCGACGTGCCGGGGTACTCCTCCTCGAAGGCGGCGATCACCCCCTCGACGTACTCGGTGAACCGGGGCTTGAGCGCCCAGGTCTGCAGCGAGACCTCGCCGGTGACCTCGCCCTCGGCGTCGACGGGGTCGCGCGTCTCGGTCGTCGTGCCGGACAGCGCGCAGGAGGAGAGCAGGAACCCGGCCGCCAGGGCCAGGCCGATCGTGCGCCTCATCAGGAACCTCTTTCGGTGTGCGTCGTTGCATCACGGTCAGGGGACTAAAGCGTTTTAGTAGCATCGAACCGTCCCGCCATCGATGTCAAGAGCGACTTGGCGCGGCCTGCCGCGGCGTCGTTCCACGCTGCACGGTGGGCGCGGGCACTCATGCCACCGAGGGCGAGCCTGGGTGGACCACTCACGCACAACAGGTCTTGCGCAACATCTCTTGCGCAAGACCTGTTGTGCGTCTACGGTTGCTGCCATGAGCACCGCCGAGCACGACGCCGCCGAGGCCGGCACCGCCCCGGACACGGCCGAGCGGCCCGCCACCCTGCGGGTCACCGACCCGACCCGGGTCCGGGCCCTCGCCCACCCGGTGCGGATGGACCTGCTGTCGTTCCTCGACGACGTCGGCGAGGCCACCGCGACGGAGTGCGCCGCGCACCTCGGCCAGACCGTCGCCAACTGCTCGTTCCACCTGCGGACCCTCGCGAAGGCCGGGTACATCGAGCCCGCCGAGCCCCGCGGCCGCGAGCGCCCCTGGCGAGTCGTCGCCCGCGAGCGCAACATCACGCCCGACCCGCTGGACCCGGCCTCGCGGCGCGCGGTGCTGGAGCTCGGCGAGATCTCGGTCCGCCGCGAGGCCGAGCGCTACATCGACCACCTGCGGCACGTCGACCACGACGGCGCCGTCGACCCCGGGCTCATCCCGCTGACCCAGCTGACCACGTCCGCGTTCTGGGCCACCCCGGAGGAGACGGCGGAGCTGATCGAGGGCATGTACGCGCTGATGAAGCGGTTCGACGGGCGGACCGTCGACCCCGCGATCCGACCCGGTGGCGCCCGCCTGATGCGGCTGTTCACCGCGATCAACCCCGACATGGCCGTCGAGCCCCACGCCGAGGCCACCCCGACCGCACCGCAGCAGGAGGACTGAGCCATGACCACGGTGACCTTCGACGTCAGCTACGGCACCCGCGCGGTGCCGCTCCGCCTGCCGTACCTCTCGGTGCGCCGCCGCCGGGCCGCCGCCGCGATCGCCCGCGCGGTGGCCGCCCCGGCAGCCGCCGACCCGCGCGCCGCGGCCCGTGCGCGCTCGACGGCGCGGGCGCTCGCCGACCGCGAGGCCGCGGTCGACCGCGCGCTGGCCCTCCGCGCCGGCATCGGCGTCTGACGCGCCACCCGGCCCGCCCTCGTCCGGCCTCGCTCCGGCCGGTCGACCCGCGAGTGCCTACGCGACACGTCGAGTGCCTATCCAGGGGATAGGCACTCGACGTGTCTGATGTGCACTCGACGGGCTGGGCGCGGCTGGCCCGGGCGCGGCGCAGGCGCGGCCAGGGCGCGTAGGCGCGGACACGGTGCGGGCGCGGGCGACGCGCGCCCGCGCGGTCAGCCCAGGCCGGCGTCGTGGACCAGGCGCGCGATCTGCACCCGGTTCGCCACGCCGAGCTTCGCGAACAGGTGCGCCACGTGCGTCTTGACCGTCGCGAGGCCGAGGAACAGGCGCTCGGCGATCTCCTGGTTCGACAGCCCCTCGGCCACCGCGACCGCCACGTCCCGCTCGCGCGGGGTCAGCACCTCCAGCGCCCGCAGCGCGTCCGCGCGCCGCTCGGCGTCCTCGGGTTTCGCGACCGACGCGATGAGCTGGGCGGTGACGGTCGGCGACAGAATGGGCTCCCCCGCCGCGACCCGGTGGATCCCGTCGACGAGCTGCGCCGGCGGGGTGTCCTTCAGCAGGAACCCGGCGGCGCCCTCGCGCAGGGCGCGCAGGACGAGCTCGTCGGCGTCGAAGGTCGTCAGCACGATGACCCGGGCGGTCGACCCGGCCGCGGCCAGCGAGCGCAGGGCGGTCAGCCCGTCCACCCGCGGCATGCGGACGTCCATCAGCACGACGTCGGGGCGCAGCCGCTGCACGACGGTGACGGCCTCGGCGCCGTCGCCGCACTCGGCGACCACCTCGAGGCGCGGGTCGCCGCCGAGGATCATCCGCAGGCTGGCGCGGACCAGGGCGTCGTCGTCGACGACCACCACGCGCACGACGTCGGCGGGGGTCGGGGTCAGCTCGGCCACGGCAGCCACACTCTCACGGCGAACCGCCCGTCCTGCTCGATCCCGTGCTCCAGCGACCCGCCGAGCAGCTCGGCGCGCTCGGCGGCGCCGATGAGCCCCAGCCCCGCCCCGGGGGCCGCGGCCCCGGCCGCCACGCCGACGGGCACGGCGTTCCGCGCCTCGACGAGCAGCCGCTCCCCCGGCGCCCCCGCCAGCCGCACCCGGACCTCCTGACCCGGCGCGTGCTTGCGGGCGTTCGTCAGCGCCTCCTGCAGCACCCGGAACGCGGTGCGGGACGCGGTCTCGGGCAGGGCCGCGAGCGCCGACCGGTCGCCGGCGGGCAGCCCGGACACGTCGAGGCGCGCGGGCGTCCCGGCCTCGTCGGCGTCGGCGAGCAGCGCCGGGAGCTCGGCGAGCGTCGGCTGCGGTGCCTCGTGCTCGGTCGGGACCACGGTCTCGTCGTCGGCGCGGAGCACGCCGAGCACCTCGCGGAGCTCGCCGAGCGCCCGGTGCGCGCTGTCGCGGATCGTCTCGGCGGAGGCGGTGATCTGCGCGCGGGTCAGGTCCTCCCGGTACGCGAGGCCGCCGGCCTGCATCGCGACCAGCGAGATCCGGTGCGCCAGGACGTCGTGCATCTCCCGGGCGATCCGGGTGCGCTCGGCCTGGCGCGCCTCGGCGGCCCGCGACTCCTGGGCGCGCTCGGCGGCCTCGGCGCGCAGCCGCAGCGTCTGCAGCAGCTCCCGGCGGGCGCCGATGTAGAACCCGGTGGCGACGAGCAGGCCGAGGAACAGCAGGCTCAGGCCGATCGCGAGCAGCAGCAGCGGCACCCCCAGGTCTTCGGACGCCGAGGTGCCCTGGTAGGTGAGCTCGTACGCCACGGTGGCCAGCGCCCAGACCGCCCCGGCGACTGCGACCTCGCGCCACCGCCGGCGGGTGGCGAGCGAGACCAGCGCGAGCATGCCGGCCCCGACCGCGAACGACGACAGCGAGGTGAGCGCCGCGATCAGGACCGCGGTCAGCAGCGGGTGCCGGCGCCGCAGCGGGAGCAGCCCGACGGCGACCACCCCGAGCAGGAGGTCGAGCAGCACCATCGCGCCGACGAGGCCCTCGTCGGCGACCGGGGACCCGGTGACGTCGGAGGCGACGAACACCCAGATCACGAGGCCGGCACCCACGGCCACCAGGTAGCGCCAGGTCCGGGACCAGGGTCCGAGACGAGGAGGCGCCAGAGCGGGGCCGGGCGCGGGGTCGGGCGCGGGGTCGACGGGCATGTCGTCGAGCGTAGGGTCGCGGCCGCGGCGGACGGATCGGCCGTCGGGCTGTACCGTCTCCACCCCACGGCGGAGGCGGGCCCACCCGGTACCGCGGAGTCCGCCCGGCACCGCCGGACCCCGGCGCTCAGCCGCGCGGGACCCCGCGCAGCGCGTCCGCCAGCGGCGCCGGCCGCCCGAGCAGGTACCCCTGCCCGTAGTCGACCCCGAGCTCGCGCAGCGTCGCGCGCTCGTGCTCGGTCTCCACGCCCTCGGCGACCAGCCAGGAGTCGATGCCGCGCGCGAACTCCGCGACGGCCCGGATGAGCGCGCGCCGTACCGGGTCGAGGTCGCAGCCGCGCACGAGCGCGAGGTCGAGCTTGATGGCGGTCGGCCGGAGCTGCAGCACGTGCCGCAGGCTCGCGAACCCGGCGCCGGCGTCGTCGACCGCGACCTGGTGGCCCGCGGCGCGCAGCCGGTTGGTCACCGAGGTCAGCGCCTCGTAGTCGTGCACCGGCGTGTGCTCGGTGACCTCCACCGCGACCGCGGGACCGTGCGCGAGCAGCAGGTCGGTGGTCCGCGGGTCCGCGAGCGCCTCCGCCGACAGGTTGATCGACATCCGCACGCCCGGGGGCAGGTCGCCGAGCCGGGCGAGCGCGCACTTCGCGGCCAGCAGCTCCAGCTCGACGGCCTCCCCGGCGGCCGCCGCGGCGGCGAACGCGTGCACCGGGGTCGGGAACCGCTCGGGTTCGAACCGGGACAGCGCCTCGACGGCGACCACCTCGCCGGTGCCCAGGTGCACGACCGGCTGGAACACCGTCCGGACGGCGCGCTCCGCGAGCACGGACCGGATCCAGCGCACCCGGTCGGACACCGCGGGCCGGTGCGGCAGCCCGAACGCGCCCATCCGGTCCTCGACGAGCGCCGCCGCCAGGCCGAGCACCCGCAGGGCGTCCTCGTCGAGCAGCGGGTTCGCGCCCCGGGCCAGGCAGCAGAGCATCCCCACCGGCTCGCCGTCCGGGCCGCGGAGCGGGGCGCCGAGGTACGCGCCGATGCCCAGCTCCGCGGTCGCCGCGAGCTCGCGGGCGACGGGGTGCCGGCGCGCGTCCGGCAGCACCGGCGGCAGCAGCCCGGACAGCACGCGCACGCAGTAGGTGTCGTCCAGGTCGCGCTCGTCGCCGACCGCCATCTGCATCGGCCCGGTCTCGGTGCTGGTGGCGAGGACGACCTCGGCCGACGTCGTCAGGCCGGAGAGGAACGCGATGTCCATGCCCAGGTGCTCGCGCACGCGGTCGAGGATCTGCCGCACCTCCGGGTCGGCGGGCGCGCCCGCCGTCGGCGCCACGTCCCGGTCCTCGTCCACGCTCATGCGGCCCCCGCTCGCCCCGGCCGGACCCGCCGCTGGACCCGGCACGACGTCGGCCAGCCTAGTGAGCGCCGCCCGCGGTGCGCCCGCCGGGCGGGCGACGTCGTCCGGCGAACCACCCGTCCGGGCGAGCGACCGCCGCCCCGTCCGCCCACGGCTGATCCCCGCTGCCGACCGACGGGCCGCGTGACAGGATCGGCCCATGGAGTCCCCGAACACCGGGCTCGCGCCGGAGACCGACGTGCCCGTCCCCCCTGCCTCCCCCGCCGCCGTCCAGCCGTCCCGGCTCTGGGTCGAGCGCACCGGCACCCGCACCTACACCGGGCGCAACGAGCGCGGCGCCGAGGTCCTGATGGGCCCGGCCGAGGCCGGCGCCGTCTTCACCCCGGGCGAGCTGCTGAAGATCGCGCTGGCCGGCTGCTCCGGCATGTCCGCCGACACCGCGCTGAGCCACCGGCTCGGCGACGACGTCGAGGTCACCGTCGAGGTCAGCGGCGACAACTACAAGCCCGAGGACCGGTACCCCGAGCTGCACGAGCGGATGGTCGTCGACCTGTCCGGCCTCGACGAAGCCACCAAGGAGCGGCTGCTGCGCGTGGTGCACCGCGCCGTCGAGCAGCACTGCACCGTCGGCAACACGCTCAAGGCCGGGGCGACCGTCGACCTCGAGATCACGGGCGAGTGATGGCGCTGCGCCGGACCCCGATCGTCGACGCGGCCCTGGACCGCGCCGTGACGATCCCGTCCGCCACGATCCACGCCCACGTCGACTCCGTCCGGCGCCGCAACCCCGAGGGCACGCCCGCGGAGATCATCGGCCTCCTGGAGCGCGAGTACCTGCTGGTCGTCCAGGGCACCGGCGGCGCGGTCGGCGCGGCCGCGGCGGCGCCCGCGGTCGGCACCGGCGTCGCCATGGCGCTGACGATCGGCGACGTCGCGACGTTCTTCGGCGCGTCCGCGGCGTTCTCGCTGGCCGTCGCGAGCGTGCACGGCATCGACGTCGAGGACGCCGAGCGCCGCCGCGCGCTGCTGCTCGCCACGATCCTCGGCGAGTCCGGGGCCAAGGCGGTCACCGACGTCGGCGAGCTGACCGGCCTGCGCGGGCTCAACGTCGCGCGGGCGCTGCTCACCCGGATGCCGACCGGCACGATCCGGCGGGTCAACGCCCGGCTCACCCGGCAGCTGTTCCGCAAGCAGCTCGCGCGGCAGGGCGGCCTGGCGCTGGGCCGCATGGTGCCGTTCGGCGTCGGCGCGGTCATCGGCATCACCGGCGGCCGGGCCCTGGGACGCACGGTCATCCAGGGCGCGCGCAAGGCGTTCGGCCCGCCGCCGGACCGCTGGAGCGACAGCGTCCTGGTGGTCGAGGCCACGGAGGGCGCCCCGCGCGTGATCGAGCACCCCCGCCGCGAGCTCCCGCACCGCTGACCCCCGCGCCGAGGGGGTTCCCCGCCGCCGGGCGTCGGACTCGCCGAGATGGCAACTCTCGGCTGCCCGAGCACGTCGCACGACAGCCGAGAGTTGCCATCTCGGCGCACGGGAGGGCGCGTCGCGCGTCAGCGCCTGCGGGTCACCAGCGGTCGTGGACGTGCGGGCGGATGCGCTCGTCGTAGATCTCCCGGAAGCGGTCCAGGGTCCAGTCGTCCAGAGACGGGATCCGGGCCGCGTCCGCGTTGCCCCGAGCCTGCTCGGCGTTGCGGGCGCCCGGGATGACCGTCGAGACGCCCGGCTGGTCCACGATCCACCGCAGCGCGAGCTGGGCCGTCGTCGCACCCGCCGGGGTCAGCGCCGCCACCTCGCGGGCCGCGGCCACGCCGACCTCGAACGGCACGCCCGAGAACGTCTCGCCGACGTCGAACGCCTCGCCGTGCCGGTTGAACGACCGGTGGTCGGTCGCGGCGAACTCGGTGTGCTCGTCGTACTTGCCGGACAGCAGCCCGGACGCGAGCGGGACGCGGGCGATGATCCCGACGCCGGCCTCGGCGGCCGCGGGCAGCACGCGCTCGAGCGGCTTGCGGCGGAACGCGTTGAGGATGATCTGGATCGTCGCGACGTGCGGGCGGGCGATCGCGGCCAGCGCCTCGTCGACGGTCTCGACGGACACGCCGTACGCGGCGACCCGGCCCTCGTCGACCAGGGTGTCCAGCGCGTCGTACGTCGCGTCGCGGTCCAGCACGACGCTCGGCGGGCAGTGCAGCTGGACGAGGTCGAGGGTGTCGACGCCGAGGTTCGCCCGGGAGCGGTCGGTCCACGCGCGGAACGCGTCGAGCGTGTAGGCCTCGGCCACGTGCGGGTCGGCGCGGCGGCCCATCTTGGTGGCGACCGTGGGCGGCGCCGCGTCCGCGGGGCGCTGGCGCAGGAACCGCCCGATGAGCGTCTCGCTGCGGCCGTCGCCGTAGACGTCGGCGGTGTCGAAGAACGTCACCCCCGCGTCGGCCGCGGCGGCCAGCACGGCCAGCGCGTCGTCCTCGGCCACCTCGCCCCAGTCGGCGCCGAGCTGCCAGCAGCCCAGCCCCACGACCGAGACGTCCCGTCCTGTCCTGCCCAGCGTCCTCGTCTGCACGGCCCCGAGGCTACCCCGGGTCTTTCACCCGGGCGCGCCTGGGTGCCTGCACCCAGCACGGACCCGCGGCACCGCAGTTCACCGCGACGGGTGACGATCCCAGAGGGGACGATGTCGGGACGCGCCCGGGGCCGACGCGGGGCGAGTGGCCCCACCCCGTCCGCGACGCACCGACGGGGGACGAGGGCGACGATGATCACGCGAGACCGGGACCGCACGCCGTGGGCGCGCGCGTCCCGCGTGCTGCCCCTGGACGCCGAGCGCGCCTGGGACCTCGTCGCCGACGCCCGGCACCACACCCGGTGGGTCCCGCTGACCCGGGTCGACCTGACGCGACCGGGCGACGAGGCCGCGGGTCCCGGCTGGGAGCGCTGGCCCGGCCGCACGGCGCCCGAGGTCGGCGACGAGATCCTCGCGGTGAGCGGCCCGACCGCGCGCCGCGGCGGTCCCGGCCTGGTCGACCGGATGCGGATCGAGCGCTACGAGCGCCCGCTCGGCGCCGTGCCCGGCGTGGCGGTGTTCCAGAAGCTCGGCCCGGTGCTGCTCGGCACCGCGCGGATCGAGGTCGAGGCCGTCGGCTCGTCGGCCCGCGTCACCTGGAGCGAGTCGGTGCACCTGCGCGGCCTGCCGCCGGGCACGACGCGCTGGCTCGGCGCGCTGCTCCTCGACGCGATGCTGCGGCTCGTCCTCGACCGCGCGGTGCGCGAGGCCGAGGGCGGCACGCAACGAACCGCCGCCTAAGGGCCTCATCGCGCAACGAACCGGTGGTGGCTGCGCAACGTCGCGCCATGATGCGGCGCGCGGGCGGACCGTAGGCTTGCCCGGACGCGCCCCGACGAGGCGGCCCGACGTCCGACCACGCCGTCCCCGGACACCTCGAGGAGCACCATGCCCGCGACCCCGCAGCAGACCCGCCGCCACTACCTGATGTGCGAGCCGACCTTCTACACGGTCTCCTACGAGATCAACCCGTGGATGGACTCGACGCGGTACACGGACGCGGGCCTCGCGGTGCAGCAGTGGACGGTGCTCAAGGACACCTTCGAGTCCCTCGGCCACACGGTCGAGACGATCGACCCGATCCCGGGCCTGCCGGACATGGTCTACGCGGCCAACGGCGCGACGATCGTCGACGGCCTCGTGTACTCCGCGAAGTTCCGCTACCCCGAGCGGCAGCCCGAGGGCCCGGCGTACGAGAAGTGGTTCGCCGACCACGGCTACGTCACGCACACGGCGGAGCAGGTCAACGAGGGCGAGGGCGACATCCTCGGCGTCGGCGACGTGCTGCTGGCCGGCACCGGCTTCCGCACGGACCGCGCCTCGCACGACGAGCTCGCGAAGGTCACCGGCCGCGAGGTCGTGACGCTGGAGCTCGTCGACGCGCACTACTACCACCTGGACACCGCGCTGGCCGTGCTCGACTCGACGGCCGGCCGCGAGCAGGTCGCCTACTACCCGCCGGCCTTCTCGGACGCCTCGCGCGCCGAGCTGGAGCGCCGCTTCCCGGACGCCGTCATCGCCTCCGAGGCCGACGCCGCGTGTCTCGGCCTCAACGCGGTGAGCGACGGCCTGAACGTCGTCGTCGCCCCCGGCGCGACCGCCCTGGCCGCCCAGCTGACCGACCGCGGCTTCCGCCCGATCCCCGTCGACACCAGCGAGCTGCTCAAGGGCGGCGGCGGGGCCAAGTGCTGCACGCTGGAGATCCGTCCCGCGCGCTGACCCCCTCGGCCGGCCGGGGTCCCCCGGCCGGCCCCGCCCCGGCCGGAAGGTGACCGCCATGACCGCCACGATCCCCAGCCGGGACGCCGAGCGCGCCGCCGCCGGCCCGCTCGCGCCGAACTACCACCCGCTGCCCGTCACGCTGACGACCGGCGAGGGCGCGTGGGTCCGGGACACCGAGGGCCGGACGTACCTCGACCTGCTCGCCGGGTACTCGGCGCTGAACTTCGGGCACCGGCACCCCGCGCTGATCGGGGCCGCCAAGGCTCAGCTCGACCGGCTGACGCTGTCGTCCCGGGCGTTCGACCACGACCTGCTGCACCCCTTCGCCGAGGCGCTGTCCGACCTGGCGCGGCCGGTGGTGGCGGGCGTCGCCGGCGCGCCGGACCCGCAGCCGATGGTGCTGCCGATGAACACCGGCGCCGAGGCCGTCGAGACCGCGATCAAGGCCGCCCGGAAGTGGGGCTACGACGTCCGCGGCGTGGCGCCCGAGCGCGCGACGATCGTCGTGGCCGCCGGCAACTTCCACGGCCGCACGACGACGATCGTGTCGTTCTCCACCGACCCCGAGGCGCGGGAGGGCTTCGCCCCGCACACGCCCGGCTTCCGGGTGGTGCCGTTCGGCGACGCCGAGGCGCTGCGGGACGCGGTCGACGAGACGACGGTCGCCGTGCTGCTCGAGCCGATCCAGGGCGAGCAGGGCGTCGTCGTGCCGCCCGCGGACTACTGGCCCGCCGTGCGGGCGATCTGCGACGACGCCGACGTGCTGCTGATCGCGGACGAGATCCAGTCGGGCCTCGGCCGCACCGGCACGACGTTCGCGCTCGAGCTCTGGGGCGTGCGCGCGGACCTGGTGACGCTGGGCAAGGCGCTCGGCGGCGGGGTGCTCCCCGTGTCCGCGGTCGTCGGCCGGCCCGACGTGCTGGGCGTGCTGACGGCCGGCACCCACGGGTCGACCTTCGGGGGCAACCCGCTCGCCTGCGCCGTCGGGATCGCGGTCGTGGACCTGCTGCGGCCCGGCACCTTCCAGGAGCGCGCCCGCACGCTCGGTGCGCACCTGCACGAGCGGCTGGCGACGCTGGTCGACACGGGCCTGCTCGTCGGCAGCCGGGGCGTCGGCCTGTGGGCCGGCCTCGACGTCGACCCGGCCCGGATGACCGGGCGGGAGCTCTGCGAGCGGCTGCTCGGCCTGGGCGTGCTCGCCAAGGACACGCACGGGTCCACGATCCGGCTGGCGCCGCCGCTCGTGGTCGAGGCCGACGACCTGGACCTGGCGCTCGACCGCCTGACGCAGGCGCTGCGCTGACCCGGGCGCGCCGCACCGCCATCTCGCCGAGTCTCCGTTCCGTGCCTGCGTGCGCAGGGGTGGGCGCAGGCGAGGAACGGAGACTCGGCGGAGTGGACCGGAGCGGCGGGCGCGCGCCCCGCTGCTGGAGCGCGCGCCCGCGGTCAGGAGAACCGCATCGCGGTGTAGAGCCGGCCGTTGATCGTTACGGCGCCGATCGACACCGAGGACTTGCCCGCCTTGAGGATCCAGGCGCGGTGGCTCGGCGAGTTCATGTACGCCGCGATCATCTGGCTGTCGCTCGCGGGCTGCACCCAGCCCACGATGTGGTCGCTGCCGGAGTGCCAGATGCTGCCGGCCGCGGCCATCGCGGCCGCGTGGTCCGCCAGCGACGACGAGCCCGAGACCGAGAGCGCCGGCAGCCCGTTCGCGGCGCGAGCGGCGTTCAGCGCGGCACCGAGCCCGCCGACCCCGTACGACGAGACGCCCGGCGCCCAGGCGGAGGCGGCCGGGGCGGCCGCGGCGGGTGCCGCCGACCCGCCCCCGGAGGCCGCCGGTCCGACGGCACGGTTCGACCGGGCGGTGGTGGAGCGCGGGGACGCGGACCGCTGGGCGGCGGCGCGCTGGGCGGCCTCCGCGGCCGCCTGCTCGGCGGCGGCGCGCTCGGCGGCGATCCGGGCGGCCTCCGCGGCCTGCCAGGCGGCCTCGGCGTCGACCGCGGCCTTCTGCGGCGCGGCGACCGAGGCGGTGGCCGCGGCGAGGTCGGCCGGGCTCACGCCGGCGCCGGTGCCGTCGGCGGCCCGCTGCGCGGCGTCGGCCGCGGTGCGCAGGGCGGCGAGGGCGGCGTCGCCGGCGTGCGGGGACGCGTCCGCCGCGGTGCGCGCGGCGGTCACGACGGCGCCCGCGTCCCGTACCGCGTCCGCCACGAGCGCGTCGTACCGGGCGGTCGCCTGCGCGGCGCGGGCGTCGGCGAAGAACGCCTCGTCCGCGAGCTGCGCCGCGTACTCGGCCGCCACGCGCTCCCGGGCGTGCGCCCAGGCCGTGGCACGGGCGTCGGCGCGCAGCTGCACGACCACGCCGGCGGCGACCCCGCCGACCAGGGCGAGGCAGAGCGCGGTGACGGCGACCCCGCGGCCGCGGCCGGTGCGGGGGCGGGCACGGCGGGGCGTCCGGGTCGCGGCGTGGCCGGGCGCGCCGAGCGCGAACGGCGCACGCGCGGCAGGGACCTCGGCGGGCGGGGCGTCGAGGACGGGGACCGCCGGAGCGGGCGGGGCGTCGAGGACGGGGACCGCCGCAGCGGGCGGGGCGTCGAGCACGGCGGTCGCAGCCGCCGCAGACGGGGCGTCGGGCACGGCGGCCGCGGCCGCCGGCACGTCGAGCACCGCGGTCGCCGCGCGCGCGGTCGCGTCCGTGGTCGACGCCGCGCGCGTGCGCTGCGTGGGGATCGTCCCGGGTGCGGCCTCACGACGCGGGTCCTCGTCGCGCGGGCGCGGCTCCGTGGCGGGGCGGGCGGGCGGCGTCGTCGTGGTGCTCGGCGTCGTGGGGTCCGGGCGTCTGCCGGTCACCGGCATGACTGGTCCTTCCTCGGTGCGGTCGCTGGGCCCCCTGTCCCCGCTCCCATCGACCCCCCGCGGAAAGCGCTGAACGCCCGACCTGGGCGTTCACCCCCGCCTCGCCGTGAACCCGCAGGTCAGCCGATCCACGTCCCCCGCACGGGTGAACCGGCCACCCGGGTGGCGGTCACCCGGCTGCCGCAGGGCTCATCCGCGCCCGGACCCGTCCGCGCCGGCCGTGGCTCCGATGCCGCGCCCCTCGCCGGCCCCGCGCCGCGGCCCTGCGACGTGGCCCTGCGACCCGGGCCGGCGCGTGCCCACCGAGGTGCGCCCCGTGCGCGAGGATGGGCCCGTGCCCCCCACCCGTCCCGGCGACCTCGACCCCATCGACGAGGCGATCCTCCGCGAGCTGGCCGTCGACGCCCGTGCGTCCTACGCCGACATCGGGCACGTGGTCGCCCTGTCCGCGCCCGCGGTGAAGCGCCGGGTCGACCGGCTGCGGGAGCGCGGCGTCGTGCGGGGGTTCACGGTGCTGCTCGACCCGGCCGCGCTCGGCTGGGAGACGGAGGCGTTCATCGAGCTGTTCTGCCACGGCTCGACCAGCCCGGCCACGATGCGGGCGGGCGTCGAGCGCTACCCCGAGGTCGTCGCGGCGAGCACGGTCACCGGCGACGTCGACCTCGTGGTCCAGGTGCGCGCGCGGGACATGCGGCACCTGGAGCAGGTCGTCGAGCGCCTCGCGGCCGAGCCGTTCGTCGCGCGGACGCGGTCGACGATCGTCCTGTCGGCGCTCGTCCGCCGCCCGGACGTCCCCCCGCCCCCGGCCTGATCCGGCCCCGACCGGACCCGGTCCCGGGCGCCCGCCCCGGCCGACCCCGCGTCCGGCCGACCCCGCACCCGGCCGGTCCCGCGCCTCAGCCCGCGGCCTGCTCCGCCGACCCGCCGCCCGCCGCGGCCATCCGCTCCTGGCACCGGTTGGTCACGACCATCACCGGGCACGCCGCGTGGTGCAGCACCGCCTGGCTGGTGGACCCGAGCAGCAGCCCGGCGAACCCGCCGCGGCCGCGCGACCCGACGACGATGAGGTCGGTGGCCGTGGAGAACTCGGTGAGCAGCTCGGCGCCGGTGCCGTCGAGCACGACCCGCTTCACAGTCGTCCCGGGCCGGTCGGCGAGCGCGCGGTCCACGACGACGTTCAGCCCCTCGGTGACGTCGGCCAGCACCTGGGTCTGGTCGATCGTCGCCGGCAGCCACGCCATGACCCCGGAGCCGCTGCCGACGGGCACGCCGGCGACCGCGGTGAGCTCGGCGCCCCACGCCTCCGCCTCGTCGATCGCGTGCCGCAGGGCGAGGTCGGCCTGCGGGCTGCCGTCGACGCCCACGATCATCCGGCGCACCGGCCGCACGACCGGGGTCGACTCGTCCGCCGGGACGACGCCGCCGCGGCGCTGGTCCCGCAGCGGGACCACCACGGTCGGGCAGTAGGCGTGCGCGGGCAGCGTGGACGACACGGTGCCGAGCAGCCGGTCGGCGAACCCGCCCTTGCCCCGGGTGCCGACGACCGCGAGCGAGGCGTCCCGGGACATCTCGACGAGCACGGCCGCGGCGTCGCCGGTCGCGACGGTCGTGACGACCTCGAGCCCCGGCGCCTCCGCGCGCTGCCGCGCCTCGGACAGCACGGCGCGCGCGCCCTGCTGGATGGCGGTGTCGTCCAGGGCGGCGTACCCGCCGTCCAGCGACGCCGCCGTGAACGACGGCAGCGTGTACGAGCACACGACGTGCAGCGTCCGGCCCCGCGTCCGGGCCTCCGCCGCGGCCCAGTCGAGGGCGTGCATGCTCGCCGCCGACCCGTCCACGCCGACCAGGATCTCCGCGTCCCGCTTCATCGCCACGACCTCCTCCGGTGCACGTCCCAGTGTGCCCCCGATCATGCCCGTTCCGCACTCGCCGTGGGGTCCGGCGTGGCGTGGACTTGACGGAGGCTTGGGGCGACGGGCGCGCGGCGCGCCGCGTCAGGCGGCCAGGTAGGGCGACCAGGCCGGCTCGTCGACCGCCGCCCCGTGCAGGAACGCCGTCGCGCCCCGGGGGGCGGACGGCGTCCAGGCGAGCTCCCAGCCGATCTCATGCAGCAGGTGATCGGCCTTGCGGTGGTTGCACCGGCGGCAGGCCGCGACGACGTTGCCCCACTCGTGCCGCCCGCCGCGCGAGCGCGGGTGCACGTGGTCGACCGTGTCGGCGTGCGCGCCGCAGTACGCGCACCGGTGGTCGTCGCGCTGCAGCACCGTCCGGCGGGTCGGCGGCAGCGGGCGGCGCATCGGCACGTGCACGTACCGGGTCAGCGACAGGACGACCGGCAGGGGCACCGCGACGTGCTCGGAGTGCAGCACGCGGCCGTCGGACTCGAGCACGGTGGCCTTGCCGGACATCACGAGCGTCACGGCGCGGGGCAGGCCGACGACGCACAGGGGCTCGAGGCTGGCGTTCAGGAGCAGCGTCCTGGGTGGGGCGGGCAGCAGCAGCACGGCGTCACTCCTGGGTCCTCGGGGACCCGCCTGGCTGGCGGGCCCGCTGGGGGAGGCAAGCAAGAGCAGGGTACGCGCACCTGGCCGGAGTGACCCCATCGTTTGTGCCGCACGTCACGTCGCCCGCCCGGCGCCCGGCGCGGACGCGCGGCCCGGGGACGACGCGACCCCCACGGCCGCGCGGGCCGTGGGGGTCGGGTCGGGAGATGCTGCGGAGCGTGTCAGCCGATGCGGATGAACGTCGGGTTGCTCTGCCAGATGCTGCGGAACTGGATCGTCTTGCCCGGGCGGGGCGAGTCGATCTGCTGGTCGCCGCCGGCGTAGATCGAGATGTGGCCGGGGCTCCAGATCAGGTCGCCGGGCTGGGCCTCGGACGCGGAGACCACGGTGCCGGCCGCCTTGATCGCGGACGACGTGCGCGGCAGGGAGATGCCGAGCTGCGCGTAGACGTAGGACACGAAGCCCGAGCAGTCGAAGCCGGCCGGGGTGGTGCCGCCGGAGACGTACGGGACGCCCACGTAGCGGGCGGCGACCTCGAGCACGGCGTTGCCGGCGACCGACTGCGGGACCGCGGCGGCGGCGACCTCGGCCGTCGCGGTGGCGGTCTCGGCGGTGGCGGCGCGCTGCGCAGAGCGGGAGGTGGTGGTGGTGCGCACCGGCTCCGGCTCGGGCTCGGGCTCCGGGACGACGGCCGTGACGGCCGGGGTCTCGAACGACCACGCGGCGTCCGCGGGGGCCGTGACGACCGGCGCGGTCTCGAGGACCGTCTTCGCCGAGGCCGTCAGGGCGGCGGTGTCGACCGACGGCAGCGCGGCCTGGTCGCCGGAGGCGGTCGCGGCGTTGGCGGCCGGGACGGCGACCGCGGAGACCATGAGCCCCGTGGTGGCCGCGACGACGGCGGTGCGGCGACCGGCCAGGGCGAGGGTGCCCGTGGCGGCGGTGGCGAGATCGGTCAGGGGGGTGACGGGGCGACGCGCGGAACGGTGTCGAGCGCGCACAGCACTAGCGGTCACGTACAGCCTCTCCTGGCGCCTACGAGGTGAGCTGTCGGGTTCGGGTCGGAGATACCCGGCCGCGATCCGCTCCCGGTCACCCGGTCGCGTCACGCGGCTTCACCCCAAGGACACCGTCTCCGGTGCCCGCATGTGGTTCCCCCGCCCCTGCCGGCGAAGTGTGTACGGAACCTCGGGCGGCGGCAGGGCTCGGCGTACCGTCCAAGGGCTCGAGCGGAGGAGGGTTCCGACGAGCAGGACCGAAGGTACCCGACCCCCGAGCCGATTGTCACGTTCCGGTCACGGACTGTTTCCCGGCCCCGAGAGAGCGCTCACATCGCCCAGCAGGTCACCGACGCGCGAGGGCCCCGCGGGTGGCGTGCGCCACAGCCCGCGGGGCCCTCTCCGGACGTCGGTCAGGAGGTGCGGAGGAAGACGTGCCGCGCGACCTCCTGCGGCAGGTCCAGCACGGTCTCCGCGCCCGGGGCGCCGACCGTCACGGTGTTGCCGTTCTTCTCCACCGCGATCTCGTTCCCGGGCCGCACGCCGGCCTGGGACAGCCGCGCGAGCAGCTCGACGTCCGTCTGGATCGGCTCGCCCAGCCGCGCCACGACGCCCTTGGTCGCGCCGCCGGCCTCGACCGCGACGGTGACCACCGGGGTCACGCCGTCGAGGAAGCCGACCGGGGTGCGCTCCTCGCCGATCTCGTCGAGGCCGGGGATCGGGTTGCCGTACGGGTCGAAGTGCGGGTGGTCGAGCAGCCCGGCCAGGCGCCGCTCGACGCGCTCGCTCATGACGTGCTCCCAGCGGCACGCCTCCTCGTGCACGTACTCCCAGTCGAGCCCGATGACGTCGGTCAGCAGGCGCTCGGCCAGGCGGTGCTTGCGCATCACGCGCATGGCCTTGCTCTGGCCGGTCTCGGTCAGCTCGAGGTGCCGGTCGCCGGACACGACCAGGAGCCCGTCGCGCTCCATCCGGGCGACGGTCTGCGACACCGTGGGGCCGCTGTGCCCGAGGCGCTCGGCGATGCGGGCGCGCAGCGGGGTGATGCCCTCCTCGGTGAGCTCGTAGATCGTCTTCAAATACATCTCGGTCGTGTCGATCAGGTCACTCACGCCGGTGCCCTCCTGTCGTGCGCGGACGTCCGTCCACAGGCTAGTCGGCTCCGGCCCCGCGCGGACGCGCCTGGGTATCGTGCGGCTCGTGACCGCGACCACGCCGCCCGCCGTGACCATCCCGGACCACCTGCTGCCCGCCGACGGGCGGTTCGGCTCCGGCCCGGCCAAGGTGCGCGACGCGCAGGTGCGCGCGCTGGCCGCCGCCGGGCGCACCCTGCTCGGCACGTCGCACCGCCAGCCGCCGGTGAAGCACCTCGTGGGCCGGGTGCGGGCCGGGCTCGGCGAGCTGTTCTCGCTGCCCGACGGCTACGAGGTCGCGCTCGGCAACGGCGGGTCGACGGCCTTCTGGGACCTCGCGACGCTCTGCCTGGTCGAGCGCCGGTCGGCGCACGCGGTGTTCGGGGAGTTCGGCTCGAAGTTCGCCGCCGCCGCGGCGCGGGCGCCGTTCCTCGACGAGCCGGTGCTGACGTCGGTCGCCCCCGGGACGTCGGCGGTCCCGGCCCTCGCCGACGGCGTCGACGCGTACGCCTGGCCGCACAACGAGACGTCCACCGGTGCCGTGGCCCCGGTCCGCCGGGTGCCGGGCTCGGCCGACCAGAGCGCCCTGGTGCTCGTCGACGCGACCTCGGGCGCCGGCGGGCTCGCCGTGGACGTGTCGCAGACGGACGCGTACTACTTCGCGCCGCAGAAGTCGTTCGCGTCCGACGGCGGCCTGTGGCTCGCGGTGCTGTCCCCCGCCGCGATCGAGCGCGCCGCCCGCGTCGAGTCGTCGGGCCGCTGGGTGCCGGAGTTCCTGTCGCTCACGACGGCCGTGCAGAACTCGCGCGCGGACCAGACGCTCAACACCCCGGCGATCGCGACGCTCGTGCTGCTGGCCGAGCAGGTCGACTGGATGCTCGCGAACGGCGGCCTGGCGTGGTGCGCCGAGCGGACCGCGACCTCCGCCGGCCACCTGTACGGCTGGGCCGAGGCCCGCGACTGGGCGTCGCCGTTCGTCGCCGACCCGGAGCAGCGCTCGCCCGTCGTCGGCACCATCGACCTGGCCCCCGAGATCGAGGCGCCGACCGTCGCGAAGATCCTCCGCGCGCACGGGATCGTCGACGTCGAGCCGTACCGGAAGCTCGGGCGGAACCAGCTCCGGGTCGCGATGTTCCCGGCGGTGGAGCCGGACGACGTGCTCGCGCTCACGGCCTGCCTCGACCACGTGGTCGACCGCCTCGTCTGACCCGGGCGCGGGGGGGGGGCGCGGGGGCGGCCCGCCCGGCCCGCCCCCCCCCCCCCCCCCCCCGGGGGCCCCCCGCCCCGCGGCCCCCGGGCGCGGGGGCGGCCGCCGGGGCCGGCCCCGGCGTCCTCCGCCGCCCGTCAGCCCTCGTGGCGCCGGCGACGCACCGGGATCGCGACCAGCACCCCGCCGACCAGCAGGAGCAGGCCAGCCGCGAGCAGCAACGGCGTCGCGTTCGCGCCGGTGACCGCGAGCACCGCCGAGGCCGCCTGCACGTCCTCGGGCGCGGCGAGCACGTCCGACGTGACGACCACGCCCGCGACCTGCGACTGCGGCGGGTTCGCGCACACCGCGGAGGCCGGCGGGTACGAGACCACCGTCGAGGCGCTCGGGTTGACCTCGAAGGTCACCTCGATCTGCGGCCGGGTGTAGTCGTACGCGTCGTGCTCGGTCCACGACCCGTCCGGCAGCTGCGTCCAGCCCGGCCAGTCGACGACCACGCCGTCCACGACGACGGTCCCCGGCCAGTAGACCTGCCCGCTGAGCGGCAGCCCGGACTGCACCAGGTCCTCGCCGCCGGGGTTGTGCCAGGTGATCGTCACGGTCGAGCTGGACGTGCCGACGGGCTCGACCGCGTAGGACAGCGCGGGCGCCGACGCGAGGCACACCGCCTCCGCGCGGGCGATGCCGAGCTCGCACCGGGTGGGCGGGGCGTAGCCGTCGGCGGGGACGTCGGTCGGGTTCTCGCAGTCGCCGATCGTCACCGCGGGGGCCGGGGTCACCGGGGCCGCGACGGCGGGGACCGTGGGCGCCGCGAGCGCCGGGGCGACCGGGCCGAGGACGGCGGCGGCCGCCGCGACCAGGCCGATCAGGATGCGTCGCCGGTGTGCCATGTGCTCCCCCAAGGACCGGGCGCCCGGCGTCGTTGCCGGACTCGGGTCCGATTCGTACAAATCGGACATTTCGGTCATGGTAGGCACGCGATCGGCAGACGCGCGCGGCCGCCGGGGGTGGAAGTTCCGCGTCATCACGCGGATGTCGCCGGGTCAGAGGTGGCTCGACGCAAAGGCGGGTGGCCTGACCTGCGCGGGGGCCGGGGCGCCCGTCCAGCGGGGGCCGCCGGGGCGGCGCCGGAGCGGCGGGTGAAATCACGCCGTCGGGCGACAGCGCGGGACGGGCCCGGCGCGGGCACGGCGCTGTCACGCCGCAGGCACGGCGCGGCACCGCGCGCACCGCGGACCGATGGCAGGCCGTTCCGGGGCACGACGCGCGCCCCCTCGGGTGCCCGAGCGCGTCAGCCGGCCGGGCACTCCCCCGTCACGACGCCCGGCCCGGTGAGCGTCGGGGTGGTCCACACGGTCAGCGCCCCGCCGGGCGCGGGGACGCGCACGCTGTACGTCTCCGCGGACCCGGGCGCGAGCCGCGACGTCAGCACCGCCACGTCCCGCCGCGCGGTGGACGCCTGCTGCCCACCGACCACCACCCCGTCGCGGGACACCGGCCCCACCCGGCCGTCGCGCGGCGACCAGAACGACACGTTGGTCGCCAGCCAGCCCGCGGGCACGCCCGAGCGGCCGTCACCCAGCACCTGCGCCGGGTAGCCCGCCACGTCGGCCGGCGGCCGGTAGTCGAGCGCGAGGTCCACCCGGGCCGTCGGCTCGGCGGTGCCGCAGCCCGCCATCGTCACCGTGACCGTCGTCGTGAGGTCGTAGTCGAGCTTGCCGGCGGTGGCGTCGTCGAGGAAGAGCCCGAGCGCCCCGCCGACCCGCCCCGTGGGGGTCGCGGCGTCGCCGGTGAGGAACGCGCCGCCGAGCGGAGTGCGCGCGAGGACGGCCTGGTCCGCGGGGTCGGCGGTCCACAGCGCCACCCGGCGCTCGTCCACCGCGTCGAGCAGGGTCTGACCGGCCACGCGCGCGGTCGCCGGGTCGGCGGTCGCGTCGCGCAGCACCGCGAACGCCGCCGTCGCCACCTGCGCGTAGAACGCGTCGCCCCACCGCGGGTCGCCGTACGCCAGGTACGCGTCGCGCAGCAGGGCCTGCAGCAGGGTGTCCCCGCCCAGCTCCTCGCCGTCGGCCTGCACCGTGCGCCCGGTCGCGGACAGCAGGTCGGCCACTACCACCGGGTCGGTCGCGATGACGCCGTCGACCACCTGGCCCGTCGACTGCTCCCAGAACGCCGCCGCGAGCGCCGCGGCCCGCGGGAAGTCGGGGACGAGCACGGAGTCCTGCACCCAGCGCCCCGGCCGGTCGCCGTACAGCGTGGCCTCGGCGTCGGACAGCGGCAGCGCGGGCGCGGCGAGCTCCGGCAGGTCGACGGTGCTGCGCTGGCCCACCAGCCCGACCGCGCCGTCCGCGACCTGGAGCACGGCCACCGCGCCGACGATGCCGCCCTGCGCCCGCAGCTCCGCCGGGTTGAGCGAGAGCAGCAGGTAGGTGCGCGGGCCGTCCGCGCCGAGCAGGTCGGGCAGCACGGCGGCGACCTCGCCGACGGCCTGCAACGACCCGGCCGCCCCGTCGAGCGCGGTCCGCAGCTGCGTGACCGGGCCCGCGACGGGGCCGACGAGCCGGTCGGGGTCGAGCGTCGCGAGCTCCGCGCGCAGCGTGTCGACCACCGTCGCGGCCCGCGCGGCGGCGGGGGCGGCGGTGGCGACCGGGGCCAGGTCGACCCAGCCCGCGGGCACGGCCTCCGCGGGCTGCGCGCCCGCGTCGACCACCGCGCCGAGGGCGGTCAGCAGGTCGGGCGCGGCGTCGTGGGCCAGTCGGTCGGCGGCGGTCGCGACGACGGCCACGGCCCGGAGGTCGTCGCCGAGGAGCGGGAGGTGCTCGGCGAGCCGCCACACCGGGTCGTCCACCGCGTCGGCCGCGCGGGCGGCGGCGTCCTGCGCCCCCGGCAGCCGGGCCTCGAGCGCCGGGACGTCGAGCGCGTCGGCCTCCCCGCGGGCGCCGTCCGCCGAGGCCTGCAGGTCCCGCAGGGCCGTGCCCGCCTGGTAGACCCGGAACGCCAGCCAGCCGCCGAGCAGGAGCGCGCCCGCGAGCAGCGTCGCCACCGCGAGGAGCACCCGTCGTCGGACTGCCATCCGTCGATCGTCACATATCGGACAAATCGGGCAAGGGTTCGGGCGCGGGTTCACCCGCTCGGGACGGGGTGGAGCGGCGGGCCGCTACAGCGCCGCGTCCGCCGCCTCGCGCGCCGCGACCTGGTCGACCCCGCGCCGCGGGGCCGGGACCTCCGGGTGCAGCACCTCGAGGTGCGGGCGGCTGAGCAGCCGGTACCGCACCTGCACCTGCCAGCGCTTCCGCGCCCACAGCGCCGCCGCGACCGACACCAGCAGCGCCGTGATGGAGCCGATGCCGATCGACCACCGCGGGCCGAAGTGCTCCCCGATCCAGCCGACGATCGGCGACCCGATGGGCGTCGCCCCGAGCATGACGATCATGTAGAGCGACATCACCCGGCCGCGCACCACCGGGTCGGTCGACATCTGGATGGTCGTGTTCGCGGCCGTCATCATCGTCAGCGAGGCCAGGCCGACCGGGATGCACGCCACCGCGTAGGACACGTAGGTCGGCATGAGCGCCTGGACGCCCGTCGCCACCCCGAACGCGAACGCCGCACCGATCACCAGCCGCACGCGGGGTCGCTCGCGCCGGGCCGCCAGCAGCGCGCCGGCCAGCGAGCCGATCGCCAGCACCGAGCCGAGGATCCCGTACTCCCCCGCGCCCTTGCCGAACTCCGCCCGGGCCATGAGCGCGCTGGTCATCTGGAAGTTCAGGCCGAACGTCGAGACGACGCCGATGACCGCCATGATCACGAGGATGTCGCTGCGCCCCCGGACGTACCGCACGCCCTCGCGGATCTGCCCCTTCGCGCGGGGGGCGACCGGCATGGTGTGCAGCTCGCCGGTCCGCATCAGCATCAGCGCCAGGATCGTCGCCGCGAACGACACCCCGTTGATGACGAACACCCAGCCGGTGCCGACCGCCGCGATCGCCAGGCCCGCGACGCCCGGGCCGATCAGGCGGGCCGCGTTGAAGGACGTGCTGTTGAGGCCGACGGCGTTCGACAGCCGGTTCGCGGGCACCAGCTCCGCCACGAACGTCTGCCGCACCGGCTGGTCGAGCGCCGCGACCGCGCCGAGCGCCAGCGCGAACAGGTAGACGTGCCACAGCTGCGCGTGCCCGGACAGCACCAGCGCACCCAGCCCGAACGCGAGCACGCCCTGGGCGCCCTGCGTGATCATCAGCAGCTTGCGGCGGTTCACCCGGTCGGCGAGCACGCCGGCCCACGCGGACAGCAGGAGGGTCGGGGCGAACTGCAGGGCCGTCGTGATCCCGACCGCGAGGCCGGAGTCGTCGGACAGGTCGGTGAGGACGAGCCAGTCCTGGGCGACGCGCTGCATCCAGGTGCCGACGTTCGCGACGAGCGCGCCGGCGAACCACAGCCGGTAGTTGAAGTAGCGGAGCGACGCGAACGTCGAGTTCATGCGGGCGGCCTCATCCTGCCGCGATCCGGCGCAGCAGCACGGCGGCCTGCGCGAGGGTCCGGCGTTCGTCGTCGGTCAGGGTGTCGAGCTGGGCGGCGAGCCACGCGTCGCGGCGGCGGCGGGTCTCGCGGACCTCGGCCTCCCCCGGCGCGGTCAGGCTCACGACGACCTGGCGCCCGTCGGTCGGGTGCTCGGACTTCCGCACGAAGCCCAGCTCCACCAGCGCGTTCACGGTGCGGGTCATGGAGGGCGGCTGCACGTGCTCGGCGTCGGCGAGCGCGCCGGGGCTGAGCGGGCCCTCGCGCAGCAGGATCGCGAGCACGTTGAACTGCGGGTCGGGCAGGTCGGCGCCGCCGCGCCGCGAGCGGATCCGCCGCGTCGACTTGGCGAGCGCGACCCGCAGCTCCCCCGCGAGCTCCCCGGGACTGTCGCTGGTCATAACAGTTACCTTACGTCATTACCTTCGCTAACAAAACCCTTCCTCCCCCTCGCCCGCGCCGTCCCCGCCGAGATGGCAACTCTCGGCTGCGCGACTGGTCGCAGACACAGCCGAGAGTTGCCATCTCGGCGAAGGGTCGGACGCGCGGGGCGGGCGTCTGTCCACAGGCGGCCAGGCGAGGGGTGCCGCAGCAGTCCGCGAGAGGGCAACGTGGCTGCCATGCCCCGTCCCCCGCGCACGCTCCCGGCCGTCCTGCGCCGCGGGCCGTTCACCGTCACGGACGGCCTCGCCGTCGGCACCCCCGAGGACGCGCTGCGCCGCGCCGGCCTTCGCGTCCCCACTCCCTCCGTGCGTGCTGCTGGTCCCGCACCCGCTGCGAGCGACGTCCTGGCGCGGTGCCAGGAGTTCGCGCCGGTGCTCCCTCCGGACGCGGTGTTCTGCCACAGCACCGCGTTCGCCCTCCTCGGCGTCGACCTCCCGTTCGACGTCGACGCGACGGGCGACCTCCACGTCGAGGTGGGCCCAGGCCGATCGCTGCCGCGTCGGCGGGGTCTGGTCGGCCATCGTCGCTCGTCGACGGATGTCCCCTTCATCCGGTTGCCCCTCGGCGTGCGTGTCACGCTTCCCGAGGCCGCGTGGACTCAGCTCGCGACCGCGGTCCCTCCGCGCGAGCTCGTGGTCGCCGCGGACGCCCTCATGCGCCGCCAGGCCCCGCTGTGCCGAACCGAGCACCTGGAGCGCGCCGTCTCGGCCCTGCCGGCTGGCGCCCGCGGCGTCCGCCGACTGCGGAACGCGCTCGTCCACGCACGCGCCGGCACGGACTCGTGCATGGAGACGCGGCTGCGCTGGACCCTGACGGACGGCGGCCTTCCTGCCCCCTCCGTCAACGCCCTCGTCCGGGACGCCGACGGACAGGTCGTCGCGATGCCCGACCTGTCGTACGAGGAGGAGCGCGTCGCGATCGAGTACGACGGGGACGTCCACCGGACGGACCGCCGTACGTGGCTCCGCGACGGGACGCGCCGCGCCGCGCTGGAGTCGCTCGGCTGGCGCGTGATCAGCTGCACCGCCGACGACGTGCTCCGCCATCCCGACCGACCCGTCACGTGGGTCCGCCGCGCCCTCCGCCGATGACCCCGCGCCGAGATGGCAACTCTCGGCTGCACCCGGGGGTCCTCACAGAGCCGAGAGTTGCCATCTCGGCGGACGTGGGGCGGCAAGCAGAGGTGCGCGCGGAAGGGCGCGCGGGTTACGGGCGGCCCAGGGCGCGGTACGTCCAGCCCGCGGCGCGCCACGCGCGCGGGTCGAGGACGTTGCGGCCGTCGAGGACCGCCCGGCGGGCGACCAGCTCCCCGACGCGCGCCGGGTCCAGCGCGCGGTACTCCGCCCACTCGGTCGCCAGCAGCACCACGTCCGCGTCCGCGACCGCCTCCTCCGCGGTCGCCGCGAACGTCAGGCCCGGCCACGCCCGGCGCGCGTTCTCCACCGCCTGCGGGTCCGTCACCACGACCTGCGCGCCCTGCAGCTGCATCTGCGCGGCGACCGACAGCGCGGGCGAGTCCCGGATGTCGTCCGAGTCCGGCTTGAACGCCGCGCCCAGCACCGCGATCCGCCGGCCGACGATCGACCCGCCGCACACCTCACGGGCCAGGTCCACCATCCGCACCCGGCGGCGCATGTTGATCGCGTCGACCTCCCGGAGGAAGGACAGCGCCTGGTCGACGCCGAGCTCGCCCGCGCGGGCCATGAACGCCCGGATGTCCTTGGGCAGGCAGCCGCCGCCGAACCCGAGCCCCGCGTTGAGGAACCGCCGCCCGATCCGGTCGTCGTACCCGATGGCGTCCGCGAGCCGGGTGACGTCCGCGCCGGTAGCCTCGCACAGCTCGGCCATGGCGTTGATGAACGAGATCTTGGTCGCGAGGAAGCTGTTGGCCGCGACCTTCACCAGCTGGGCCGTCGCGTAGTCGGTGACGACGAGCGGGGTGCCGTCGGCGAGCGGCGCGGCGTACACCTCGTCGAGGAGCCCGCGGGCCCGGTCGCCCTCCGCCGTGGGCACCCCGTCGTCGTCGGTGGGCAGGCCGTAGACGAGCCGGTCCGGGTGCAGCGTGTCCTGGACGGCCAGGCCCTCGCGCAGGAACTCCGGGTTCCACACGAGCGTCGCCCCCGTGCCCTCGAGCCGCGCGGCGAGCGCCTCCGCGGTCCCGACGGGCACGGTCGACTTCCCGACCACGAGGTCTCCCGGGTGCAGGTGCGGCAGCAGCGCCGCGAACGCGTCCTCGACGTAGGTGAGGTCCGCCCGGAACTCGCCGTGCTTCTGCGGGGTGCCGACGCACAGGAAGTGCACCGCCGCCCCTGCGGCGTCCGCCATGTCGGTGCCGAACGTCAGCCGACCGTCGCCGCCGACCTCGGCCAGCAGCTCCGGCAAGCCGGGCTCGTAGAACGGCGCGGTGCCCGAGGCGAGCAGCTCGACCTTGGCGGCGTCCACGTCGACCCCGACCACGGTGTGCCCGAGCTTGGCCATGCTCGCGGCGTGCACCGCGCCGAGGTAGCCGCAGCCGATGACGGAGACACGCATGGGGAACCCTTTGTCAGATCGCGGAGGACGTCTGCGAACCTATCGCGGCCCGCCACCTACCGCCGGAGCACCGCCCCACCCCCCACCGACGACGACGCCCGCCCGGACGCGGGGTCCGGGCGGGCGCGGTCAGGCTGCGACGCGGCTGGTCAGACGCCCAGCCAGGACTTGATCGGGCCGATGAGGAAGTACACGACGAACAGCGCCGCGGCCACCCACATGAGGGGGTGCACCTTGCGGACCTTGCCGAGCGCCAGCTTCAGCACGACGAACGAGATGACGCCCGCGCCGATGCCGACCGTGATCGAGTACGAGAACGGCATCAGGACGATCGTCAGGAACGCCGGGACGGCGACCTCGAAGTTCTTCCAGTCGATGCCGGACACCTGCATGACCATGAGGAAGCCGACGACGACCAGCGCCGGGGTGGCCGCCTCGAACGGCACCATGCCGACCAGCGGCGCGAGGAAGGTCGCGAGCAGGAAGGCGACGCCGGTCGTGACGGACGCGAGGCCGGTGCGCGCGCCGTCGCCGACGCCCGCCGCGGACTCCACGTACGAGGTGTTCGACGACACCGAGGCGGCACCGCCGGCGGCCGCGGCGATCGAGTCGACGACCAGGATCGACCGGGTGCGGGGCGGGTTGCCCTCCTTGTCGAGCAGGCCCGCCTCGCCGCCGACGGCGACCATCGTGCCCATCGTGTCGAAGAAGTCGGCGATCATCACCGAGAACACCAGCAGGATCACCGCGACGACCCCGATCTTCTCGATCGAGCCGAACAGCGAGAACTGGCCGAGCAGCGAGAAGTCCGGCGCGGCGACGACGGAGTCCGGCACGGCCGGCACGGCCAGCGACCAGCCGTCGGGGTTGTCGGCGGAGCGCTCGCCGAGGTTGCCGACCGCCTCCACGACGATCGCCAGCACCGTCGAGGTGGCGATGGCGATGAGGATCGCGCCGTGCACCTTGCGGGCCATGAGGATGATCGCGAGGAACAGGCCGACGACGAACACCAGCAGCGGCCAGGAGCCCAGCGAGCCGCCGATGCCGAGCTCGACCGGCGTGGCCTGGCTGAACGGGATGCGCACGAAGCCCGCGTCGAACAGGCCGATGAACGCGATGAACAGACCGATGCCGACGCTGATCGCGGTCTTCAGCTCCATCGGGACCGCGCGGAACACGGCCTCCCGGAACCCGGTGAGCACCAGCACGAGGATGATCAGGCCCTCGAGCACCACGATGCCCATCGCGTCGGCCCAGGTCATGTCGGGCAGCGAGGCGATCGAGTACGCGACGACGGCGTTGAGGCCGAGGCCCGCGGCGAGCGCCAGCGGGAAGTTGGCCACGACGCCCATGAGGATCGACATGACGCCGGCGACCAGGGCGGTGGTCGCGGCGATCATCGGGATGTTCGGCTCGGAGCCGCCGCCCAGGAAGTTCCCGGAGCCGTCCTGGACGGTCCCGAGGATGAGCGGGTTCAGCACGATGATGTAGCTCATCGTGAAGAAGGTGACGAGACCGCCGCGGATCTCGGTGCCGATGGTCGACCCGCGCTCGGAGATCTTGAAGAACCGGTCGACCGCGTTCTTCGGCGCGGCGGACGCCGGAGCGGTCGCCCGCGGGGAGGTGGTGGACATGGGGGGAAGTGTGGCAGAAGGGTGACGGCCCGGTCGCGGGTGTCCGGGAAGCGTTCACCGGCCCGAAACACGCGGCGGCCCGGGCCCGTCGACGGACCCGGGCCGCGTCGCGGCGGGACGCCTCAGATCACCAGCACCGACGCCGTGCCCGAGCCGTACCCGGACACCTCGACCTCGAGGTCGAGCCGGCGCACGTACGCCAGGACCCACTGCGCCACGTCGGCCGGCAGCGGCTCGCGCGGGGCGTACCACTTGTCCAGCTTGAGGTGCGGGGCGTCGCCGACGTTGAACAGCGCGGCGGTGACGTTGAGGATCTCGCCGGCGTTCTCGGCCAGGGCCGAGGGCAGCTGCTCCTCCTCGACGGCGGTCTGCGCGGTGCGGGCGGGGACCAGCGCGATCGACGCGCCCAGGTGGGCGGCGAGCGGCAGGTCGAACAGCACGAGCGCGGACAGCTTCATGAGCTTGTCGACGTAGACGCCGACGAGCGCCCCGCCGTTGAGCACCGGGTCGACCATCGGGCCGCCGGTCGTGACGGTGATGTCCCGTCCGACCAGGCCCTCCCAGTGCTCGCGCACCTCCATGGCCGCGGGCAGCGGCGTGGCGTCGCTCATGCCAGCACCGGGTCGATCGCCTCGCGGAAGGTGTCCGCGGTGAACGGCTTGGCGATGAGGAACAGCGCGCCGGCCTCCTCGGCGGTGGTGCGCATCTCCTCGGAGCCCTCGGAGGTCACGAACCCGAGCGGGGTGCCGAACCCCTCGGCGCGCAGCGCGCGCAGCAGGTCGATGCCCGTCAGGTTCGGCATGTTCCAGTCGGACAGGATGACGTCGGGCTCGTCGGCCCGCACGGCCTCGAGGGCCTCCTGGCCGTCGGACGCCTCGCGGACGTCCCAGTCGTAGCCGGCCTGGCGCAGCGTGCGGATCACGATCTGCCGCATCACCCGGCTGTCGTCGGCGATGAGCACGCGGATCATGCTCGTCACTTCCCTTCGGTGGCGGGTCCCGCGACGGTGGTCGCGGGGGTCTGGGTGGCGCCGGGGCTCACTGGAACAGCGAGACCACGACGACGATCGGGCGGCCGCGCCAGTCGAGGCGCAGCTCGTGCGTGAGCGACCCGGCGGGGGCCGCGGGGAGCGCCGACTCGACCTGGGGCAGCCCGAGGGTGCCCTGGCTCGGGAGCAGCGCCTTGATGTTCCCGCCGACGACGTTGGCGACCTCGCCGAACGCGTCCTGCAGGTCCTCGGGGCCGACGGGCTCGTCGGCGCCCATGCCCAGCAGGGCACGGGTCAGCTCGTGCGCGGTGGGGACGTCGGTGGTGACGGCGGCGCGCCCGGCGAGCTCGCCGTGCACGTCCACCCAGGCGGCCAGGGGCTCCGCGGGGGCGGGCACCTCGCCCTCCCAGGGGCGGAGGTAGCCGGGCTCCCCGTCGATCATCGCCGCGAACACCTCCTCCGCGATCGCGAACACCTGGTCCTGCTCCACGGCGGCGGCGGTCATACGGGCTCCTCGGCGGGGACGAGCCCGAGCAGGTCGAGCTTGTCGCGGATGGCATCGGTGGTGAACGGCTTGATCAGGTACTCGTGGGCGCCCGCCGCGAGCGCACGCACGATCTGGCCGTGCTCGCTCTCGGTGGTGACCATCATCAGCGTGATGTTGCGCCAGGCCGGGTTGGCCCGGACCTTCGTGACGAACGTCAGGCCGTCCATCACCGGCATGTTCCAGTCGATGCAGGCGAGGTCGACCTCCTCCCCGGACTCGAGCAGGTCCAGCGCCTGCTGCCCGTCCCCGGCCTGGACGGTGCTGAACCCCAGGTCCTCCAGGGCGCCCGCGACGATGCGTCGCATCGTCCGCGAGTCGTCGATGACCAGTGCTCTCATCGCGTCACTCCTTGTTCGAATGCCGGTCCGGCAGGGCGCCTCGGCGCGGTGGGCAGGGTGGTGGCAGGTCGGGGCTGGACCGGCCAGGTGGTCGTGGGGGCCGCGGCGACGGGCACGCGGGGCGCCGTCGCCGGGACCGCGGGGGTGGCGCCGGTGAGGGTGCCGGGGGCCGGCCGCGGGGCGGGCACGGCGCCGGCCTGGACCGGGCGGTACACGGACCCGCGCTCGACGGGCACCCGCTCCCAGTCGCCGTCGACGCCGATGGTGGTCTCGGCGGCGCCGAGCACCAGGTACCCGCCGGGGCGGAGCGCGCGGTGCACCCGGCCGAGGATCGAGCGCTTGGTCTCGAGGTCGAAGTAGATGAGCACGTTGCGCAGGAACACGATGTCGAACGGGCCGGGGGGCGCCGGGTCGAGCAGGTTGTGCTTGGTGAACGTGATCGAGCGGCGCAGGTCGTCGGCGATCTGCCAGTCGTGGCCGTTGCGCTGGAACCAGCGGACCATCATCGGCGCGGGCAGGCCGCGGTTGACCTCGAGCTGCGAGTACCGGCCGGACCGGGCCTGCGCGAGCACCTGCTCGGACAGGTCGGTGGCCGTGATGTCGAACCGCGCACCCGGGCCGAGCACGTCGGTCAGGGTCATCGCGATGGAGTACGGCTCCTGCCCGGTGGAGCAGGCCGCCGACCACACCCGCAGGCCGTCCAGCACCGGGCGGTCGGCGCGCAGGCCCGGCACGATGTGCGTCCGGAGCGCGGAGAACGGGGTGTTGTCCCGGAACCACGAGGTCTCGTTGGTGGTGAGCGCCTCGACGATGTCGGCCAGGTCGGACTCGCGGCGCGCGGCGCGCACCTCGCGGACGTAGGCGTCGACGCCGGCGTGGCCCCCGTCGCGGGCGAGCGGCAGCAGCCGGCTCTCCACGAGGTACTCCTTGCCGGCCTCCAGCTGGATGGCGCTGCGCCGCCGCACGACGTCGGCGACGAAGGCGAAGGTGTCCTGGGTCAGGCTCACGGCCGACCTCCGATCGGGGCTGCTGCGGGGCGTCCGGAGCCGGCGCGGGCCAGCACGGACTCGAGGGTGGGGGCGACCTCGCCCAGGGGGAGCACGCGGTGGGCGAACCCGGCGGTCGCGACCGCACCCGGCATGCCCCAGACGACGCTGGTGGGCTCGTCCTGCACCACGACGGTGCCGCCGGCGCCGACCACGTCCTCGCACCCGGTGCGGCCGTCCGCGCCCATGCCGGTGAGCACGAGGGCGAGCAGCTGGCCGCCGAGCTCGCGGACCGCGGACCGGAACAGCACGTCGACGGCCGGGCGGCAGAAGTTCACCGGCGGGCCGTCGGTCAGCTTCACGCGCAGCTGGCCCGCGGACCGGTTGAGCTCGAGGTGGTGGTCGCCGGGGGCGATGTAGACGGTGCCGGGCTGCAGCAGGTCGCCGTCGGCGGCCTCCACGACCGTGGCCGGGCCGAGCCGGTCGAGCCGGGCGGCGAGCTGCCGGGTGAACACCGGCGGCATGTGCTGCACGACGAGCACCGGCACCGACGGCGGGGCGGACAGGGCGCCGATGACCTTCGACAGCGCCTCCGGGCCGCCGGTCGACGAGCCGATGATCACGGCGCTGACCGGGTGCGGCGCGGGGGCCTGCCGGGTGACGACGGGGCGGCGCGCGTTCGCCGAGGAGGCGACCGGGGCGGCGCCCGCGGCGAGGCGGGCGCGCGGCGCGGGCGCCCCGGCCGGTGCCG